>DRKF01000292.1 GCA_011051915.1 Acidimicrobiales bacterium
GGCCCGGTAGTCGCCGGTGAGTCCCTCGGACTCGAGGCGGTCGCGGATGTCCGGCGGCATGGGCTGGTCGGGCCTCTTGCGGGTGGCGCTCATGCTCACCCATTTCAGCAGGGAACGGGCTGTCCGTCACCAGGACGCCTCTGCCTGCATCCGGTACATCGGAGGCGGCGCCGTCGGGTCCGCAACTCAGACTCCGGCGGCGGCTCGTGCCATGCTGCGGGGGTGAGTTCCCGCCTGGTGCTGGCCACCGTCTTCCTGATCGCCCTGTTGATCGGGGGCAACTTCACCTCGCTGAAGTTCGCCCTCGACCACACCACACCCCTGATGCTGACCGCCATGCGCACAGTCGTCGGGGGGACCTTCCTGATCTCCTTCGCCCTGGCCCGGGGGGAGAAGCTGCCGCGTCGGCGCGACGATCTGGCCCGGATCTTCGTGGTGTCGCTGTCCATCACCACCCTCTCCAGCGCCTTCCTCGTCGCCGGTGTCAGCCGGGTTCCCGCCGGGGTGGCCTCCCTGGTGGCGAGCACCATGCCGCTGTTCACCGCCGTGCTCAGCGCAATACTGCTGGGGGTGGGTGTGATGCGGATGGGGGCGATCGGACTCCTCATCGGATTCGCCGGCACCGCCCTGCTGGCCGCTCCATCGTTGTCGGGGGAGACCGCCACCCTGGGCATGATCGCCATGGTGCTGTCGGCTGTGACCTGGGCCTTCGGCACCGTGTTCATGAAGTGGAAGGACTTCAGCCGGGTGACACCGGTGATGCTGGTAGGGGTCCAGCTCGTGATGTCGGCGGCGGTGCTGGTGCCGGTGGCCCTCGTCGTCGAGGGGCTCGGCGACACCGAGTGGACCACCGGGCTGTGGCTGCCGCTGGCCTACTCCGCCATCCCCGCCAACGCGGTCACCTTCGCCCTGCTGGCCACGGTCGTGCGCCGGGCGACACCCACCCAGGCGGCGGCCACCGCCTACCTGATCCCGCTGTCGGGCGTGTTCTTCGGCTGGCTGATCCGGGGTGAGGTATTGGGCCTGGTGGAGCTGGCCGGGGGTGCCCTGGTGGTGGTCGGGGTGTTCGTACTGGTCACCGAGAATGCCCGACGGGCCGTCGCCGCCCCGGTGCCGGCGGAGGAGCCGTAGTGGGGTATGGGCACGCGGCGATGCCGCGGGCCTGATCGATGACGTCGCCGGTGAGTTGGCGCTCGGTCCACGCCGGGTCGATGATGGGGCACCGGGGCCGCCCGGTCCGGACGTCGACCACAGCGGATCGACCTCCTGACGACCGGACCCCGCACGAGTCCACCCGATCATGCGGGTGACATCAGGGCTAGAACGCAAACCGGGAGGATTGGGAATGGATCTCGAACTGCAGGGCAAGTCGGTCGTCGTGACGGGGGCCGGTTCCAACATCGGGCGGGCCGTCGCCCTGGGCTTCGCCGAGCAGGAGGCGGCGCTGATCCTGGCCGACATCGACCACGACCAGACCACGGCCGTGGCCGAGGAGGCACTCCGGCGGGGAGCGGCATCGGCCCGGTTCGTGTCGACCGACGTCACCGACCATGGACAGGTGTCGGCTCTCATGGCCGATGTCGCCGCCGAGGAGGGACCCGTGGAGGTCCTGGTCAACTGCGTGGGATGGGACCAGCTCATGTGGTTCACCGAGACCACGCCCGAGTTCTGGCACCGCATCGTGCAGTTGAACTACCTCGGCGTGTTGAACCTCACCCACGCCGCTCTCGAGTACATGATTCCGGCCCAGCGAGGTTCCATCGTCTGCATCTCGTCGGACGCCAGTCGTCAGGGGGAGGCCCGCGAAGCCGTGTACGGCGGGGCCAAGGCGGCGGTGAACGCCTTCATGAAGTCGGTGGCCCGCGAGAACGGCCGTGCCGGAATTCGCTGCAACGTGGTCTGTCCGGGGGTGACGATCCCCGCCACCGACGAGGAGGTGGGCGAGACGTCGATGTGGAGGGACCGGGACTCCATGTTCACCCCCGAGCAGCTGGAGAAGATCGCCCGCTCCCTGCCCCTGAAGAAGATCGGCAGACCCGCCGATGTCGCCAACGCCGTGCTGTTCCTGTCATCGGACGCCGTGGCCGGCCACATCACCGGCCAGGTGCTCTCGGTATCGGGTGGCTACTCCATGTGCGGCTGAGGTGGGTGATCAGTGGTCGGTGGGGGCCGGGTGGTACCCGGTTTCGTCGGGCCGCGGCTGGATCTCAGGCCGCGGGGCGGAGCACGGCGGGGTCGACCCAATTCGGCCAGGGGTTACCGGTCAGCAGGTCGGCGGCGAGACCTCCCCACCCGTCGGAGGCCTTGGCTCCTGAGCCGTTCCCGGCCACGGCGACGTATCGCCGCTCGGTGACCCGGGCGATGATCGGATACCCCGATCGGGTCATGGTGATGATGCAGGGCCCCGTCTCGAAGCTCTCGAATCCCGTCGTGGGCAGGATCGACCTCATGGTGTCGGCCATGGCATCGAAGGCGACGTCGGTATCGCCCCGGCGGACCCACTCCCCGATCGCGGTCAGCTCGTGCAGATCGGTGTCGGAGGTGGTGTTGGCGCCCATCTTCACCTTCCAGCGGCCGTCGGGGTAGAGAACGGGAGGCGTCAGGTACACATCGGCGATCTCGGGATGGGCGAGGGTGAAATGGACGGTGGGTAGATCGGTCAGGCGTTCGCCATCGGCGTCGGAGACCGTGCCCAGCATGTAGATCTCGGTCTCCACCGTGACGGGCAGGGGTTCGGGCAGCAACCCGAAATGATTGGCGTAGGAACCGGTGGCGACCAGCACCTTTCCGGCCCGGACCTGGGCCCCCGACGCCAGGGTGACGGTGACTCCCCGGGCGTCCTCGGCGGCGTCGACGGCCGGCTCGTCGACCGTCACCAGGCCCCGTTCGGTCGCCGCGTCGATCTGGGCGGCCACCAGGCTCCTCGGATTGAGCATGCCGGCGGGGGCCGGTTCGTGGAGGACGGTGACTCCGGGGGGAAAGTCCAGCTCGGGGAACCGTTTCCGCCATGAGTTGTCCTCGGGCGGGTAAACGGTGTGGGGGGCGGGGGTTCCGTCGGGTTCACGCGCCCACGACCGGTCGTGTCGGGGTTCTACTCCGGGTGAGTTCACCACCAGGGCCCCGACCGGGCGCAGGATCTCCCGCCCGGTCAGCGATTCCAGCTCGGCCACGGCGGCGAAGGTCCGTTCGGTCATCTCGGCCCAAAGACGATCGGGCGAGATCCTCCGTGTCAGACGACCCTGGTCGTAGTGGGAGGCGTAGGGTCCCCGATGGGTGCGGCGATCGGCCGGCTCCCCGGGGCCTATGAGCACCACCGATCCGGCGCCAGACAGGGCCAGGTGCCGGGCCGCGGCCGAACCGAAGAGACCCCTCCCGATCACCGCATGGTCGAAGTGGGCCGTCGAGGTCAAGAGACGGATCAGTTGCCGCGCAGCAGCCGTCCGGGCAGATTGCCGGTCGGTTCGCCGTGGTCCATGAAGTGCACCCCGTTCACGAACGTGTGGTCGATGCCGTGGGCCCGTTGAACGAACCGGGGGGCACCGCCGGGAAAGTCGTGGACGATCTCGGGGAGGGGTAGCGACACGGCCTCGAAGTCGATCACGTTCACATCGGCGAAGGCACCCTCGCGCAGCACGCCACGGTCGGTGAATCCGATGAACCCGGCGGTTTCGGAGGTGAGGGCCTTCACTCCCTCCTCCAGGGTGAGAGCCCCCTCCTGGCGCACCCAGTGCTCGAGCAGATAGGTGGGCTGGGAAGCATCCATGATCTGGGTGGCATGGGCACCGGCGTCGGCCAACCCCAGCACCGTGACCGGTGAGGTCAGCAACTCCCGCACCGCTTCGTGGTCCTCGTTCATGACCGGCCAGTTCACGATGGCCGCACCGCCGGTCTCGACCACGGCATCTATCCAGACCTCGATGGGGGACACCCCGCGGGCCTCGGCCATCGCCGCCAGGGAGTCCTCGGGTCCGAAGTCGTAGCGGGCCGGTTCCTCCGCCATCAGATACATCGAGCGGTAGGGATCGACCGGCTGGTCGGCGGCCTCGGCGATGAGCCTGGCCCTCACCTCGGGATCGCGCAGGGCGGCCAGCCGACCGGCGGGGTCGAGCTCGCGGATCGGCTGGAAGGAGGGCAGGTTGTCCACCAGGGTGTTGGCGGCCAGGGAGAACAGCACCCCGACGCTGCGGGGAGTTATCTGGGGGTGGAGCCGGGAACCGGACCGGTTGGCCTCCTCCGACAGTTCCAGGACCCGCCGGTAGTGGTCGCCCAGGGACTTGATCTGCTGCAGGTTGAAGGAGAACGGGCGCCCGGTTCGCCGGGAGAGCTCGGCCATCCACGCCAGTTCCTCATCGACCCGGGATGTCCCGCCGTCGGGCTCGTTGTAGCGGGGAGCCATCTCCAGCACGCCTCGTCCCAAACGCCCCAGGGGCTCGGCCACGGCGAAGAACTCCTCGGGCGGGGACCACGTGCCGGGGACGTTGCGACCGTCGGGGACCCGGTGGAACAGGCTTCGGGATATCGAGTATCCGAGGGCTCCGGCGGTGATGGCCTCCTCGACGAGAGCGGCCATCTGCTTGAGCTGATCGGGGGTGGCCACGAAGTCCGGCTCACAGGCGGCGTCGCCGGCCACATAGAGTCTCAGGGCCACATCGCCGACGTAGCCGCCGGCGTTGACGCCCATGGGCATGGCATCGACGGCGTCGAGGTACTGGCCGTAGGTCTCCCAGTTCCACGGCAATCCCTCGAGGATGCAGGAGGCGGGGATGTCCTCGACCGTCTCCATGGCCCGGGCCAGCACCGACTCCTCCCCGGCGTGAACGGGAGCGAAGGTCATGCCGCAGTTGCCCATCACCACCGAGGTGACACCGTGGTAGCACGAGGAACTCATGATCGGATCCCAGCCCACCTGGGCGTCGAGGTGGGAGTGGAGGTCGACGAATCCGGGGGTGACGATCCGGCCCTCGGCGTCGAAAACCTGGCCGGCGCCGGTGGTGTCGACATCGCCGACCACGGAGACCCGGTCACCGTCGATCGCCACATCGGCCCGACGGGCCGGGGCTCCGGTTCCGTCGACCACCGTTCCACCCTTGATCACCACGTCATGAGCCATCGGGCACCTCCCTCGGGGACAACGGTCCGGACCATAGTGCGGGAGCGACGGTAGATCGCATCCGGGCAGCTCCGGCCCCGGATCATCTTCACCTGCCGGTCCGACCCGGTAGTCCCATCCGGTTGGCCTGCCACGGTGGACGCCCGGGTGTGGCGGGACTGCTACTCGAGTTCCTCGAGCTGGGCCTTGAGCAGCGCGGCCTTCTCCTTGTTGCGGCGACGGGACCAGGCCAGGAACCACAGTCCGGCGTAGATGGCGACACCGATCGCCGCTCCCAGGAGGGTGCCGCCGCGGAAGCCGGGGCCGTCCACGTCGAGGATCCGCTCGCCGGCGTGGGCGGCGCTTCCGTTCCCCACCACGATTCCCAGAGTGGTCAGGTTGGGTGAGGCCAGCAGCACCACCACCGCGAACCAGGTCAGTATCCGCTTCCAGCCCTTGTGTCGGGCCTTCCACATGAAGCGCAGGGCCCACAGCGGCAGCAAGGTGAACACGACGCCGAGGAAGGTGCCGAGGAAGGTGCCGTAGGTGAGGCTTCCGTCGACGACATTGCCGATTCGGCGGGCCCACCAGCGGGGCAGCCACACCACTCCGATGATCCACGCCAGAACGATCAAGCCGATGACCACGGCCACCCTCAGGGCGACGTTCTTCTCCTCGAACTGGGGTACCGAGCCGGACTGTTCGTCCTCGGGCCTGTCCTGTAGTTCGCCCATGGGTTCAGTCCGTTCCGGTTTCTGTGGGGGATCCTGTTTCCGTGACCAGCGGATTGGAGTCGTCGGCCGCCCACTCCTGGAGGCTGGCGGTGTACACGGCCACGTCCTCGTACCCGAGTCGGACCAGGGTGAAGGCATCCGACGAGGCGGCGATACCCCCGCCGCAGTAGGTCACGGTTCGGGCCGACCGGTCACCGGGAAACATCGTGGCCAGCTCCTCGAGGGGTCGGTAGCGGCCGGAGCCTGGATCGATGAGAGCCATGGCCGGGGTGTTGGTGGCTCCCGGTATGTGACCGGGGCGACGGTAGGTCATCTCCTCACCCCGGAACTGGGACTCTCCCAGAGCATCTATCAGGGATACCGAGTCGTCGGAGATGGCGGCCATGACCTCATGACGGTCGGTCACGACCCGGGGTCGCGGTCGCGGGGTCAGATTCCCGGGTTGGCGGTCGGCGGGCTCCGTTGAGATCGGTCGACCCTCGTCCTGCCAGGCCCGGAAGCCTCCGTCGAGGAGGGCCGCCCGGTCGAATCCCACCCACCGCAGCATCCACCACACCCGAGCGGCCCACATGCTCATGGCCCGGTCATAGAGAACCACCCGGCTGTCGTCGCCGACGCCGAGTTTCTCCATGGCAGCGCAGAACTGCTCCGGCGAGGGCAGATCGAACCGGATCGATCCGCTGTTGTCGCAGAGGTCTCCGGTCAGATCGGCGAAGCCGGCTCCGGGAATGTGACCTGCTTCGTGATCGGGGAGCCCGCTGACCGACGTGTATCCCGATTCGGACGGTTGGAGCCACACGGTGCAGTCGAGGACCACCAGTTCGGGATCGTGGAGATGGTCGGCCAGCCATGAGGTACTCACCAGAGGGTCCATGCACCCGATGGTAGGCGAGACCTCCCCGTCGGTTCGTGTCCACGGGCTGTCCCACGGGCTGGTTAGGGTACGAGGGAGCCCAAGGGGCGGTATCGGTCTGCTCGAGGGGAGTCTCAGGACATGGATTCGGCGGCGGCGTTGCCTGGTGTGTGTGCGGTGGGTGGTGGTGTGGTTACGGGGTGTGGGAATTACGCGTCCGCGGTTGTGTCTGGTCGGGGTGTGTGTGCGGTGGGTGGTGGTGTGGTTACGGGGTGTGGGAATTACGCGTCCGCGGTTGGCTGAGACCTAGGCATCGGCCGGGCAGGTAGTCCGACCGCTTCGGCCTGAACCTCGTCGGGCGACAGCTGTTTCCCCGGCTGGCGATCGGTGGGAGACTGCCCGGGTGGGGACCTTCCGGTTCGACCAGGGCGCGGTGTCGATTCCTCCCACGCGTGACATTGTTCTGCAGCGCCTTCCCCTGACGGACGGAGACCGGGAAAGGTTCGTACTCCACCGCCGGGTTACCTACGAGATTCCCGATGGGGACCGGAATGGGCCCTTCGTCTATGTCGTGCCTCCCGACGAAACTCCTTTCACTACCGACCTGGCCTCGGTTCCCCAACTGCTCACCTGGCTGGTGCCCAAGTCGGGCCGTCATCTACCGGCCGCACTGATACACGACGGTCTGGTCCGCGATCCCGACATCGACCGGTTCGACGCCGACCGGATCTTTCGTGACGCGATGGGTGATCTCGGGGTCGGGTTGATCCGTCGCTGGCTCATGTGGACGGCGGTGAGTCTCAAGACCATCCACAAGCGGGGTACAACGTCGCTGAGAGCCGGCGCCCTGATCACGATCCTGACCGTGGTGGCGCTGGGGGCCACGGCCACGGTGAGTCTCTTCGTCGAACGATCGCTGTTGCCCTGGATGGGATCGCGTTCGTTGGTCCCCGAGTTGGTCTTCGGTCTGGCCGGAGCGGTGGTGATTCCGCTCGCGCTCGGCGTGCTGCTCTGGCGGCCTATCCGCACCGCAGGGGTGATAGCCGGCGTGGCGGCCGCAGTGCTACTCCACGTCATGATCCTGCTGGTCGGTGTCTACGGTCTGTATCTCACCCTCGAGCGCATGGGACGACGTACCCAGATCATCGTCGCTGCGGTCGTGGGGTCGGGGGCGCTGGGGCTCTTCGCCTACGCGGTACTCGGTTCTGCCCACTGAGCACCTCCTCAGGACTGCAGGGGCGGGAGAACTCCCCTGATGGTCTCAGCGAGGGCCTCGGGTTCGTCGGTACCGATGGTGAAGTGGGTACCGGTGGTCAGATCCAGTTCCACGGCATCGAGACCCGAGACGTTGAACATCCAGCCCCCGGGGATCCGACGGATGCCCCAGCCGTACCACCAGCGGTTTCTCACCGGTCGTACCGCCCGGATTTGCGACACCGGGATCGTCCTCCGGATCCATCCGGGTCCGAACCAGACCTTCACGACCTCGGGTTCGACGACGACCGTGAGCCGTCCGAACGTGTAGCCCAGGGCCAGGAACACGAGCCCCGAGACCAACGGAGCGACCAGCGGGAGGTCGAGTACGAGAGCCAGCCCGATCACCAGGACCACCACTACCCCGAATACGCCGAGAACGAGCCGACCGGTCTGGGAATGACGGTAGATGGGCATCCGGAGTCCTTCGCTCGGTGGCTGGCCGGTCGGCCCCGGAGTCCTTTGCTCGGTGGCTGGCCGGTCGGCCCGGGTGGGTCAGGGTGGGGTGATCTCATGATGGCCCGGATCCAGCTCCCGGGGGTGGCCGCCCCACAGATGCGTCGGGTCGAAAATCACCGGAACCGGGCTGTCGATCGATACCTCATCGGGCCGGGCCTTCACGGAGATCAGGCCTGCCGGCGAGGGTGTGACGGCCCTGATCCACTCCAGATCTCCCAGGCAAGGCACCACCCGGGCCGTGGCGAAGCCGGGTTCACCGGGGACGATACCGGCGGTGTGCACCACGAGATCGCGGGTCGGGCCCGAACTCCAGGCGTGACTGGAGGTGCCGGCTGTCCATGTCTCGCCGAATGAGGTTCCGCACCGGCGGAGAAGCCGAGACCAGTCCCGACAGGCTCCAGCAATCAGATCGGGCCGCCCGGCCCGGGCCAGGGCATCGTGTACGACCGGGCGGAATCCGGGCTGGGCCTTGACGATGCGGTCGTGGACATCCCAATGAGGTGGCGGAGGTCCCTCGCGCAGGCGCGGCCCTCCTATGGGTTCATCCCCCCAGTAGGTGTCCACCAGCCTCTCGGACTCCACGAGATGGGGCACCAGCAGCGCCAACCGTTCCGCGGGAACCAGTTCTCCGACGATCGCCGCCGCCTGGGCGTGCTGACTTGTCGGTGTCCGCGGGCTCCCATCGGTGATGTGGTCCACGTACAGCTCCCGGACGGGATCCCAGAAGGACTCGAAGCCGCCCCGCAGCTCCTGGTGGACATGGCGGGCCCAGTTCGCCGTCCCGGTGTTGCCGAGCCAGTCCGCGATCGAAGCCAGATCCAGCAGCGCCCGGCCCCACAGACCGTTGAGAGCCGCGCATCTGCCCCGGGTACTAACCGCGGCCCAGTCGATGAAGACCCAGCCGGCCACGTGGTCCAGCAGGCCGTCGCCCCCCTGGTAGTCGAGAAACCAGCGCACGACTCTCTCCGCCGCCGGGGCCAGGCGCCCCACGAGGTCCCTGTCGCCTGTGTAGAGGCGGATGGTCTCCAACGCGTGGACCCAGTGCAGGGCGAAGTCGGGGATGAAGGTGAAGTCCAGGAACTCGAGATCACCGGCGGCGGCCATGGGGAGCATCCCGTCGCTACGGGGAGATGCGGTCAGTTCGACGTTCCAACGGGCCAGGTCCCAGTTGGAGTTGCTCACGAGGTCGACGGCGGAGCTGGTGGCGGCGTCACCCACCCAGGCTCGTTGCTCGCGGGTCGGGCAGTCGATGTAGGCGTCGTGGGAGCAGATGTCGAGTGTGCGCCGACCCACCTCCCAGATCCGGTTCAGTAGTTCGTCGCTGCAGGAGAAGGACGGTCCGGTGGTGCGGGGGTGCAGTCGTTCGTGGACTTCCA
>DRKF01000293.1 GCA_011051915.1 Acidimicrobiales bacterium
CGATGAGCACGAAGGGCAGGCAGCCCGAGCCTGGGACCTTGGACCGTTGCGGCCCGAAGTTGTAGAGCACTCCTCCGAACGGGTCGTCCTCAACCATCACGGCCTCCTGTTCCCATCTTCATACCCACCGGCCGTGACACCGGCCCACTACCGCTGGCCTCCGCCCGCTCGCCGGACCCAACCGAGCCCTCCGCATCCCCGGCATTCCCGATCTATGCCACCAACCGCGCGCTATAGCGCACGCAAGATGCCACAGATCCCCGGCATTCCCGATCTATGCCACCAACCGCGCGCTATAGCGCACGCAAGATGCCACAGATCGGGGTGGGGGGGTCAGGGTTGCTGGGTATCGAGGAGCTTGGCGGCGTCGATCAGGTCGGTGGTCGTGATGGTGGAGACCGCCTCCCGATCGAGGCGGGCCGGGACGCCCCCCGCCAGTCTCAGAGCCTGGCGATTGATGGCCTGCTCGAACAGGGTTCGGGCATGGCGAGCATTGCCGAACGACTCGCTGCGCACCGAACGGTCGAGAATGTCACTCAGGGTGGCGTGAGCGTCCTCATCCAGGCGGTACTCGGAGTCGCGTGCCATCTTCTCGAAGATCTGCACCAGCTCCACCGCGCTGTAGTCGGGGAACTCGATCTCGCGGGCGAAGCGTGACCTCAGACCTGGGTTCGACCGCAGAAACGCCTCCATCAGACGGGGATACCCGGCCACGATGACCACGAACTCGTCCCGATGGTCCTCCATCCGTTTGATGAGAGTCTCCACCGCCTCGGCCCCGAAGTCCGAACCCTTGGGGCCGCCGGGGCTCAACCCGTAGGCCTCATCGATGAAGAGCACCCCGCCGAGGGCCTTCTTCACCGCCCGGTTGGTCTTGGCCGCGGTGTGCCCCACGTACTGCCCCACCAGCCCGGAACGGTCGACCTCGACCAGGTGACCCTTGTCCAGCAGACCGATCGAACCGTACATCTCGGCGATCAGCCGGGCGATGGTGGTCTTGCCGGTGCCCGGATTCCCGAGAAAGACCAGATGCTGACTGGTGGGGACGTCGGCCAGGCCGTGACGGTGCCTCTCGGCCTGGATCTGCAGGAAGGCGATCTGGGTCCGGACCTGTTCCTTGACCGACTCCAGCCCGACCAGGGAATCGAGTTCGGCCTGGATCTCCGCCAGGGGCCGGGGTTTCGCAGCCGACGAGCGGGACAAGGGCCCCAGGCGCGGGTCGATACGTCGGTCCGAGACCGTGCGAACCACCTGTTCGCCGGCCCGCAGCAGCTTGTCGCGCAGTTCGGATCGTCGGGACATGGCCCACAGACCGTACCCGTCCCGGCGGTCCCGGCGACGCCGCGGCCAGGTGCGGGCGGCCCGATACCCGGTACCCGAGATCTTTTCCTTGACCTGAAGTCGGCTCCAGGTCCGATAGTGGGGTCATGAACGATCCGACGACTCTCAGTTGCACACTCACGGCTGACAGGTCCACAGACCAGATCTCAGGCTGGGACCATGTGCTTTCCCGGGCCCTCGAAGTGCAACGAACCCCCCGTGGCGCATCCGTTCTCCTGCCGGCCGATCTGACCGGGGCGGTGACGAAACTGGCCGCGGCGGAGTCCGTCTGCTGCAGCTTCCTTTCGATGTCGACGCGATCGACGACCGACGGTCTGCTGTTGGAGGTCACGTCGGCCCACGACGAGGCCATTCCCCTGATACTCGGCATGGTCGGGCTGGACCAGGCCGAAGAGCCCGCGGGTCCCGTTCGGTCCGCTGAGACCGGGAAGAGCCCGTGAGCCGACCGGTCGCACTGCTGACCATAGGTGAGGTGGCCCGAAAGTCCGGTGTCCCGGTCACGACCGTTCGCTACTACGACCGCATCGGGCTGGTCGGGGCGAGTTCCCGCATCGGTGGGAAGCGGCGCTATCTGCCGCGAGCAGTGGACAGGATCGTCTTCGTGCGGCGGTGTCTGGGCGTCGGGTTCACCCTGGCACAGGTGGCAGACATCCTCGATGACGATGAGCAGGGGGAGGGCGGCTGGCGGCCGGCGGTGGAGGCGAAGATCGGGGAGCTGGTCGCACAGCGAGATCGGATCGACGCCATGATCTCGACACTGTCGGAGGCGCTGGCCTGCGATTGCCTCGACGTGACTAGCTGCCGGCCGGAGTTGCGGGCCTGACCAGGGCGGCGACATCGGTCAGGAACCAGTCGACCAGTCGATCGCACCGTCGACGGGCGTCGCCCTCGATGGCCACCGTCCGCTCCAGGAGTCGCCTCGGCTCCAGTCCGAAGGCCCTGGCCTCCCTGTCTCCCATCTCCTCGGCCAGCCACTCTTCCAGTAGCAGTGCGTTGACCTCGGGATGGAACTGGGTACCCAGGTGGCGACCGACCCGGAACGCCTGCACACACGAATCGTCCCAGGCCAGCACCTCGGCTCCGGGTGGGGGCTCGATGCGGTCGCCGTGCCACTCGAACCAGGGCCCCGGCCCTATCGCCGGTTCGGAGGACTCCATCTCGTACCAGCCGATCTGCGGTTTCTCCGCCGGAACCGACTCACCACCGAGGGCGGCAGCCAGGGCCTGCCCGCCGAAGCAGATCCCCAGAATCGGCACCCCGGCCCGGTCGGCATCACGGAGGAACTCCAGTTCGGGTTCCACCCACACACCGATCCGGTCCCGGTCGTACACCGACCACACCGATCCCATGGCGACCACCAGATCGAACTGAGTCGGGTCGGGGAACTCGACCCTGACCCCGGGGTGATCCAGGGATCGCGCCACCGCCAACCGCTGAAGCTCGATCCCGTGGGCCGTGAGTCTCTCCCCGACCATGGCCGGGAGCTCGAGAGGATCGTGGATGATGGCCAGGGCACGCACGGGCCGGAACCTATCAGCGGGTCCGGTGGGCGGCACCGGAAGGAGCCGTGGCAGACTCCGGCCATGGACGAGTTCCCCCAAGAGCCCGATCGGTGGACCATCGGGGACACCACCCTGACTGCAATCGTCGAGGCGGAAACCCCGGGAATCCCCGTGGAACTGTTCTTCCCCGAGGCGACGGCCTCCGACGTGATCGATGCCGGACCTCTACCCGAGGGAGCGGTGGGATCCGACGGGACCATCTCATTCCGGGTGCAGTCGTTCGTCATCCAGCACCGGGGCCGACTGATCGTGGTGGATCCGTGTGTCGGCAACCACAAGTCGCGACTCCTCCCGTTCTGGGATCACCAGGACTGGCCTTGGATGAGCCGCTTCACCGGTGCCGGGTTCGACCCCGACCAGGTCGATCTGGTCGTCCACACCCACCTGCACGAGGACCACATCGGCTGGGACACCCACCTCGTGGACGGATCGTGGCTACCGACATTCACCAACGCCCGCCATGTCTACGTCGGGGACGAACTCGACTGGGCGGCGTCGGAGGACCGCCGCTCCCAACAGGATTCGTTCGGCGACTCCATCGCCCCGGTGCTCGACGCCGGTCTGGGCTGGGAGGTGGATTCCGGCGCCGTGCTCGGCGACGGCCTGTTCCTGATGCCGACTCCGGGGCACACTCCCGGCCACGCCTCTCTGGTCGTCGAGACCTCCACCGAGCCGCTGATCGTCACCGGGGATCTGCTCCACCACCCCTTCCAGTTCGCCACCCCGGCTCTGGCCGAGATCGGCGATGTCGACCCGGCCCGGGCCCGCAACACACGGTGTGGCTTCTTCGACGAGTACTCCCGCTCCGGAACCCTGATCGCCGGCACCCACTTTCCCGCTGTCCCTCTGGGCCGGATCGAAGCCGCTTCGGGAGCCTGGCGCTTCCGGCCCGAGAACCCCTCACCCCGTTCGGAGCGGCCCGATCGGTGACCCTGAGGTCAATTCGCGACGAGGGCACCGGTCGGGACGTCACAAACACGAGAGGTCCGACGGAGGACCGGGAAGCAGGTACGGACATGGCCGGATTGATGGACGAGCTCATGGGCTCCCTCGGTGGAGCGGGGGGCCTGAGTGGTCTGCTCGGCGGCGTTACGGGCGGAGGTGATTCCGCCTCCGGTGAACATGCCGCCGGTCTGGGCCTGCAGGCCATCCTGGGAGGCCTGGCTCGAAACGCCGAGGATCCGCAGGGGGCTCAGGCCCTGGCCGCCACCCTCGACCGCCACGACGGCTCGGTGCTCGACGATCCGGCGGCTGCACTGGCCGATCCCTCCACCCTCGCCGACGGCCGGAAGATCCTGGGTCACGTCTTCGGAGACGACCAGGAGGCCGTCACCCACAACATCGCAGCGAAGTCGGGGCTGGACGTCGGCTCCATCGCCAAGATGCTGCCCGCCCTGGCCCCGGTGGTGATGGGCATGCTCGGCCGCAAGAAGGCCCAGGGGGGACTCGACGCCAACGGTCTGTCCGGCGCCCTCGCCAAGGAGTCCTCGGGCTTCGACCTCGGCGACATCCTGGGGTCACTCGGAGGCCTCACCGGTGGTTCGGGCGGCGGCAAGGGAGGAATCATGTCGATGCTCAAGGGTCTGCTCGGTCGGCGCTGACCGGCCTCGACACCGGGCGGGAATTCTGCGGGCGGGAACTCGGTCGGTGCGGCTGCTCTGCTGCTCTGCTGCTCTGCTGCGACCTCTACCCACCGTCGGTCACGTAGACGACGTTCCCGTCGAGGGGACTGTTCGCGGTGACCTCGAAGTAGGTCAGGTGGGATGCCCCTGACCCGTCCACCGCCAGACTCACGAGCTGACCCAGAGGGGAACTACCGGCCGTCACCACCGATTCGGACTCCCAGGTCCCGCCGTCGGTGGCGGGGCGGGCCAACCACACCCCCGTCGTGTCGGAGTAGGCGATGACGGGCGACCCCTGGGGATCCAGTGCCAGTGAGGTGATCCGCCGGGCGCCCTCGAATCCCATCTGCACCGAGGTGAGATCGGCCACCACCGAGGACTCCCAGCCCCCCGAGGCGTCCGCCGGCAGGTCTCCTCCGTCGAGGGCCAGCACCGGCTTCGTCCCCTCGCCGATGGCGGTCTGGCTCCACCCGGACCCGACCGTGCTGGTCAGCTCCGCGGACCCCACCGACGGGGCGGGCGCGGCGGTCGACGTCGGAGCGAGGCTCGAGGAGGTACTCCCGGCCGTGGTGGCGACCGGCTCCGACGAGACAGAGTCGTCACCGCCCCCGCAGGCGGCGGCGAACAGGGCGAGGGCGAGCAGAACCACGGGGAGTCGCTTCATACGCC
>DRKF01000294.1 GCA_011051915.1 Acidimicrobiales bacterium
ACGAGGAGGTGGGAAACGCCGATGGCCGCAGCAACGTCGTGTTCGAGTCCGAACTCGCCTTGCAACGGCCGGTGAGGTACCTCGGACGCCGGGTGAGGACCGCAGCCGACGTGATCGACGCGATCTGCGACCACCCGATGTGCCCCCGCTACATCGCGGCCAAGGTCCACGGCTACTTCGTGGGTCGCCCACCCAGCGACCGCCGTCTCGGGGCGCTCACCGATCTGTTCCGCGACGCCGATCTCGAGCTCGCGCCCCTGGTGGAGGCGATCGTCACCCACGGGTCCTTCCTCGAAACGCCCACGCCGCGGCCCGCCAGCCCGGTGGAGTGGCTCCTCACCGTGAGCCGGTTGCTCGAGGTGCCCATCGACGAGAGCAGCTTCGACGAGCTGGGCCAGATCCCCTTCTTGCCCCCGAACGTCGCCGGCTGGCCGGACCGGTCCCGCTGGGTGTCGGCGGCGACGGCCATCTCCAAGGCCGACTTCGTCTTCTCGCGGATGTGGGAGGCCGGGCCGCTGTCGACAACCGATCCCGTGGCCGACGTGATCGCCCGGGCCGGCCTGGTCGCCGTCTCGGACTCGACCCGTCGGGTTCTCGAGCAGGTCGTGGATGACTCTCCCGACCACGAGATGACCTCCGCGGTCCTGCGAGCGGTCATCGCCACCAGCCCAGAGCTGTCGATCTCATGACCCGAGGAGCGAACATGCCCAGGCGCCTGAGCAGACGCCAGTTCATCGGTACCGCCGCGGCTGCCGTCGGCGCCGGGATCGTCGGCGCCACCCAGCTGACCGGAGGAAGGCCCAGAGGTAGGCCCGAGGGCCTCGAACCCGCCGGTCCTCCCGTCCTCACCCCTCCCGGCACGGTGGTGGACTCGACCCTCCCACCCCGCCCGACCGGATCCGACGACCACCTCCTGGTGGTGCTGGAGATGCCCGGAGGGAACGACGGCCCGTCGATGGCGGTCCCCTACGGTGTCGGTGCCTACTACGACATGCGCCCCTCCACCGCGGTACCCGCCGAGCAGGTGTTGCGCATCGACGACGAGATCGGGCTCCACCCGAATCTCGTCAACCTCCACAGGCGGGGCGTCACCCTGGTGGAGGGCGTCGGGAGTTTCGAGCCCGACGGCTCCCACTTCGAGATGATGTCGCAGTGGTGGGCGGGAAACCCCTCCGGTCTCAACAGCGAGACCGGCTGGGTCGGCCGTCTGGCCGACGTCCTGCAGACCGACTCCGCTCCGATCCAGGCGCTGTCGGTCGGTTTCGGCAACCATCCCATCGTCCGGTCGGCCAAGCACGCCGCCCTGGCGTTCAGCGGTCCTGACGGGCTCAGCATTCTGACCGGTGCCCCTGACGACTACACCGAGGCCGTGCTCTTCCAGAACGCGCTCCGCTCGATGAGCTCGAGGTCGGGAGGCAGCGGCGTGAGCGGTGACATCCGCTCCACCCTGAACGCCACGCTCGACTTCGCCGACCGGCTGATCGGCAACCGTCCCCTCGACGGCGACGAGATCCTCGCCCGCCGGGACCGCTTCGGGTACTCCGACTCCTACCTGGCCGACTCGCTGTGGTTCGCCGCCGAGGTGTTGGGGCGCGACATCGGGATCCGCGTCATCCACGTCACCATGGACGCGACCTTCGACACCCACATCGAACACAACCGCTGGACCCTCGAGTCCACGACCGACATCGACACCAACGTCGAGGCTTTCCGCAGGGATCTGGAGGACCGGAAACTCGCCGAACGCACCATGGTGATGACCATGAGTGAGTTCGGGCGAACACCCGGTGACAACGGCTCGGGCGGCCTCGATCACGGCACGGCCTCCACCCTGTTCGTGATCGGGCCGGGGACAGGTCGCCGGGTGGGTCGGATGCCCTCGTTCACCGATCTCGACGAGAACGGTGACTTCAAGGCCAATGTCCGGTTCGAGTCCTATCTCGCCGGGGTGACCGAGGGTTGGCTGGGTGTACCCGCCGCCGAGGTGTTCGTGGACGTGGAGCCTCTCGCCATCTTCTGATCCCGACCGTAGCCGCCGGGCTACCCCCTGGACCTCGTGCCGGCGAGGTCGCGGCGGAGCCTTTCGAGGAGGGCGGTGGCGTCCCGGGCACTGGCGGCGGTGCCGTACAGGATGAAGTCGGGACGTTGGAGCGCCCAGTGGGTGTGGTGCTCGTCGAACCAGCGGCGGTAGGTGGAATCAGGGTCACCGAGATGCACGATCCGCCCGCCGATGGACTCGAACCAGCGCTCGATATGGGGATCCACGGGTGACGCCAGATCGGTGTAGAGGCGCCAGCCCGCGCCGAAGACGTCGTCGGCGAGTCGGCCGTCGACGCTTCCCTGGACGAAGAGGTGTCCGGCGTGGGGGCTGTCAATGTCGATCAGACCCGCATCTAGTGCGGGCAGGGGTGGTGTGTCGGCCACCTCGTCTCCCACCATGGCCGACATCGCCTCGTCGCGCGCGGCGGCTTCGTCGGGGTCGGGGACACAGATCACACGGCCGAGTTCCATGGAGAAGTCGATCGCCTGGCGGACGTGGGGGAGTCGTTCCGTCTGGTAGGTGTCGAGCAGATCGTCTGATGCTGATCCCGCCAGAACGTGGTCGAGTTTCCATGCCATGTTCGCGGCGTCGCGGATCCCCGCGCACATGCCCTGCCCGGCGAAGGGAGGCATCAGGTGGGCAGCGTCGCCGGCCACGAGGACCCTCCCGGACCGCCACTGCTCTGTGTAGCGGGCGTTGAATGTGTAGACGGCCTGGCGTTCGATGTCGGCATTGCCGGGGTGAACGTCCCAATCGGCGAGCAGCTCCCAGGCCCTCGACTCCTCGTGGAGTTCTTCGTGGGATTCGTGCGGGAGTCGCATGAACTCCCAACGCCTTCGGCCCGGACCCCCGGACACGACCGTCGTGGGGCGGGCCGGGTCGCAGATCTGCACGTTGATCGGATCGAACACCCGCGGCTCGTGGAGGACCACGTCGACTATCAGCCATTCGTAGAAGAACCCGAGGTCGGTGACGGGCAACCCGGTGACGGAGCGGACCGTGCTGTTCGCCCCATCGCACCCGATCGCGTAGCGGGCGGTGACGACCGTGTCGTCGGCGCTCAGGACAGCCACCTGCTCGGGGGTCTGTTCCACTCCCACGACTTCGACACCGCGCCGGATCTCGACGCCGGTCAGTTCCTCGCAACGGGCCTCCAGCAGCGCCTCGAGCGCCGGCTGGTGGAACATGTTGGCCGCCGGCCAGCCGGAGGGACCGTCACCGATCTGGCCGAAGCGCAGCAGCACCACGCCTTCGCCGTTTCGCCACTCGTAGATGTCCGCCGGCTCGGTGATCGACCGGAGTTCGGTTCCGATCCCACACGACTGCAGGATCCGGGCGACCTCGTGATCGAAGTGCACCGCACGGGGGAGTGGATAGGGCTCGGGCCAGCGTTCGAGCACGGTCACCGACCACCCGAGCCGGCCCAGCAGAATCGCGGTGGTCAGTCCCACCGGGCCACACCCGACAACCACGACATCGGTGTCGGTGTCGGGCTGGGTCGTCATGACGCCGCCTCGATCAGCTCGTGGATGTCGGCGGGTTCCAGGAACTCCGGTGGGGTGGGCGGGCCGTAGGAGTAGAGGAACTCGTGGCCCTCCCACTCCCTGGGCCGGTAGAGATCCTGATCGGATATCCGGTCGATGTCGGCGGTGTACTCGACGAACACACCGCTGGGGTCCCTCAGATACCAGAACCAGTTCGACCCGATGGCGTGGCGCCCGAGACCCCACACGTGGCGGTCGGGATCCCCGTCGACCATTCGTCGACCGCCCCGCACCACGTCGTCGATCGAGTCCATCTCGAAGGCGATGTGATGTGGAAACGCGACCGGGCCGGCCTGGATGGCGAGGTTGTGGTGCACCTCGCCGCAGCGGGTGAAGGCGATGACCCCGGGTACGGCGTCGCTGACCTCGAACCCGAGCACGTCGGTGAAGAACCGGAGCGTCGTCGGCTGGTCCGGTGTGACGTACACGACGTGGGTGAGGTTGGAGGGCTGGGCGGGAACCGGGTTCAGGACACTCGCCGCGGGGGTGTTGTATCGGCCGACCACCCCGGGCCCGTTGAGCGCCGGCAGCCCGACAGATGAGGCGTAGGGCTCGGCGACGGTGATCTCGACCGGCAGTCCCGTCACGGGCTCACTCACCACGAGACGGTCGTCCGACCGGTCGACGATCGTGCCGAGCCGGTGCGCCTCGACCGCAGCGGCGATGCGGCCGAGGTCGTCGAGGTTCTCCGCCCCGACACCGAGACCCAGCAGGCGCCGGGTGGGAGCCTCGACGAGTCGGAGTTGGTCGCCGCCATCGCGTGTCGAGAACCAGCCGTCGTCGCTCCGGGTC
>DRKF01000295.1 GCA_011051915.1 Acidimicrobiales bacterium
TAGCATCGACGGCTTGCGGGTCACCGACCTGACCTATAGTCGGCGGGCCGTGGGTCGACGCCGCATAGTGTCCCCCGCGGCAGACGAGGAAACACGTGGACCTTCGAGAACTCCGGCTGTCGATCCGCCGTCACTGGGTGGTGGCCCTGATCGCCTTCGACATATGCGTGCTGCTGGGTGTGGCGGCCGCCTATCTGCCCAGTCGCCAATACACCGCCAAGGTCACCCTCATCGCCGAGGTCCGCGAGGTTCCGGGTTCCACCCCTGAGTCGGTGGCCCGGGCCGTGTCGTTCGAGCTGCCCAGCCTGGCGGAACTGGTCCAGAGCCGGTCGGCCCGTGACGAGGCGGCGGCGGCGGTTCCCGCCGCCTACCGCAGCATCGATCCCGATGTCGCGGTGAACTTCACCACCAGCGTGTTCGAGATCGCGGTCGTGACCGGGGACCCCCAGGCGTCCGCCGACTGGGCCGCGGCTCTCGGGCAGTGGCTGGAGGACCAGCGCAGCGGTCCGGGCTTCTACAACCTGAGGATCGTGGATCCGCCTCTGGTTCCTTCCTCCCCCTCGTACCCCAAGCCGGTACCGCTGATCGCGGCGGCCACGGTGCTCGGCGTCATCGCCGCCGTGTTCGCCGCCGTGGTCACCGGACGGATCCGCGAAGCCTTCGACAGCACCGAGACCATCAGGCAGCGCCTGGGTACGTCGGTCCTGGCCGAGATCCCCTCGGTGAGATCGCTCAGGGCCGGAACTACCCCGATAGTGGAACTGCTCGAAAGCGGTGTCCCCGAGCTGGTCGACGCCTTCCAGGGATTGAGGACCAACACCGAGTTCCAGATTCAGGAGCACGGTGTGAGGCGTATCGCCGTGGCCTCGTTCCGGGCCGGCGAGGGCAAGTCGACCGTGGCGGTCGGCCTGGCCTGGTCCCTGGCCGCGGTCGGGGTGGACACCACGCTCATCGACGCCGATCTGCGTAGGCCGTCCCTGCACCGTCGTCTGGGTGTCCCCTCGGGCCACGGTCTGGCCGATCTTCTCACCGGGTCGGCGGAGGACTTCGTACGACCCACCTCCATGAGCGGTCTCAGGTACCTCCCCGCCGGTCTCCCCGACGGCCGGCCGGGCGACCTGGTCCCCGTGACCCTGCCCAAGGCCATGGCCGAGCTCAGTGTCGAGGGTGGCCTGCTCATAGTTGACGCTCCCCCGATGAGAGAGGTCGTGGAGACGGCCTCGATACTCTCCCAGGTCCGCTACGTGATCCTGGTCATCGATGCCTCCACCTCCGAGCTTCCGGAGATCGCCGCTGCCGTGGACCGACTGAGGGAATCGGGCTCGGTGCTGTTGGGAGTAGTCATCAACCGTGTCCGGCGGCGAATTTTCGACCGTCGCTCTCCCTACTATGACAAGACCGGTTCGGGGCCTTCGAGGTCTTCGTGATGCGGCGTCCGCCGGACCATGAGTGACGTCACACCAGTTCTGATCCTGGCTCTGGGGTCCATTGTGGGCCTCCTGCTCTTCGTGTGGTTCGTTCAACTCGAGTCCGAGGGTCGCTCAGCCACCGTTGTCGCGGTGGTCGCCTCGGTGATGTTGTTGGAGGCAGTTCTGTTCCAGAGCCAGAACGATGTACCCACGGGGCTGTTTCGAATTCCGTTGGGCCAGTTCGACATTCGGCCTGCCGATGTACTGATTCCGGTTGCGTTGGGTGCTCGGATTCTGGCTCGACCTCCGGCGAGGAGAATCTCCATCTCGGCGGGCCTGTGGAGCGCCTTCGTGATGTGGTATCTGGCGAGCGGCATCACGGGCTTCTACTCGGGTAATCCGGTCTCGGAGATCATTGGCCAGATGAGAGCAATGCTCTTGTTCGCCGGAGGTTTTGCCCTGGTTTCGGGGATGGATGTTCGACTCCTGGTATCCGATCGCTTTCTGGACATTCTCAGTCGAACGCTTCTGGGAGTGTGTGGATTCTACTTCGTCATGATTCTGGCCATTGGTCCCATACCCCTGGCCCTGGGTCCAGCTTCGATACCCCAACTGGGCGGGCTCAACGCCGATGCGGCCACGATCATCAGCGTCCTGGGATTCGTTCTGCTGCTCGTTGAGTTCTCCCAGCCGGTGCACAGGCGTAACCGGGTGATTGCCGGTTCGGCCGCCCTCATGCTCCCGTTGATCGGTAGCCAGGCGGCATCACTGCTGGCACTGGGAACGATGGTGCTTCTGGCCGCCCTGTTCGCAGTTGGGCCCCGCTGGCGGGATCGAGTAACCATCACCCCCACCGAATTCGGACTCGTGGTGGTCCTGGCGTTGACTCTGGGAGGTCTGGGGCTGACCGTCGCCGGCCAGACGGCGGAGGTCGCCGGTCACGTCGAGGATGCCCTGGGCAGCAGCGAGCAGGCGAAGACCAGTCGCCTACGCGTGCTGCTGTGGGAAGATGCCAGAGATTTCATCGCGGAGGCTCCGGTCTTGGGGCAGGGCGCCGGATTCCGCCAGGAACTGCCCGACCAGTGGCCTGCCCCGACAACGCTGGTCACATCTCACAATGTCCTGATCGACGTAACCCTCCAGGCCGGAATCCCCGGATTGCTGCTGTTCCTCGCCGCTCTGCTGTCCTCCCTTTCGCGTGCCAAGTCGGCTTGGCGGACGGCGAGGGACCCCCGCCTGGCCATGCTCGTTCTGGGCACCATGATCGGAGTGATCGGCATCCTGGCCAAGGGCATGGTGGAATCGGTGTTCGACAAGTTTCGATTGTCGATCTTCCTCGGGATGCTGTTGTCGGCCCTGATCCACACCGCAGACCGGATCAACGATCCTGATGCGACACACGAAGAACCCGTTTCTCCTGCTGCGGCTCCGTCGCCGGTCGCGACAGCGTCCGTACCCGGCATCACCGCCCCATGAGTCGTGGTTGAGGCCGGCTCGCGACCCGACCCGAACCTTCGGGTGGCGATGGTGGACTCCGGTAGGTACGCACCGCCGTACACGGTAGGGCTGTGCGCATCACTGCGGCGGCTTGGAGCTGAAGTCACGCTGTACAGCCGGCCGATCCGGGCCGCGGAGCCGCGAGATTCCCTGGGTTCCGATGAGGTCCCACTGTTCTACAGGTTCTCCGAGTGGATCAGGCGTCGTGGGGCTCCGGTACCTGTCGCCCAGGTTCTACGGGTGGTCGAGCACGGGATCGGGCTCGTATCCCTCTGGCGAAGGCTGAGACGGGATCCACCCGACGTGCTCCACTTCCAATGGCTGGTCGTCCCTGTCCTGGACTGGGTCTTTCTTCGAGTCTGGCGGGCGTCTCCCACCGTCGTGACGGTTCACGACACCAACACTCTCCATGGTGTATCCAGATTCTCACCGCGTGCGTTGGGGATGGGATCCGCCCTGAACGCTGCAGATCACTTGGTGGTGCATACGAAGTACAGCATCGAGCAGCTTCGGGATCAGGGTGTCAACAGGCCGACGGAGGTGCTCCCTCTCGGAGTCCAACTCGAACCGCCATGTGAGCAGGTGCGAGGTGAAGGTGACTCGATCTGCCGAGTACTGATGTTCGGGAGGTTGGCGGAGTACAAGGGGGTAGATGTCCTGATCCGTGCCGCGGGTGAAGTCGCGCGCAATCTCGGAGGGTGTCTGGAGGTCACGATCGCCGGAATCCCCCAGGTCGACATGGGATCACTGACGGATCTGGCCGCCGAGGTGGGGGCAGGGGATGTGCTCAGGTGGGAATTGGGATTCATCAGCGATGAACGCGTCCGCGAGCTGTTCTGTCAGAGCGACGTCCTGGCCCTTCCGTACCGCGATGTCGATGGCAGCGGGGTGATGGCCAACGCCCTGGGCTATGGACTACCGGCTGTGGCGAGCGACCTCCCCGGATTTCGCGAGGTGGTCGATCATGGTGTCAACGGTCTGCTGTTCGGGGTCGACGATCACCTTGAACTAGCTCGGATCCTGCGAAGGTTGGTTGGCGATCGCGGTCTCATCGAATCCCTGGCCCGGGGGCAGCGGGTCCGGGCGGAAGGAATGTCCTGGCCGGTGGTCGCCGAGGAAACCATGAAGTACTACCGCTCTCTGAAACCGCCCGGGACCGGCTCGGGAGAGGATCGAGGCCAGGGCCCATGAGGGTGATGTTGCTCAACAGCCTCTATCCACCATTGGTCGTGGGTGGAGCCGAACGATCCGTTGCCGAACTGGCCCGAGAGCTTCGGGGTCTCGGGGTGGAGGTCGCGGTAGCGACGCTTTCGCCCGATGGTGAGTCCCGACCTGTCGCGGTGTGGGAGGACGGAATCGAGGTGTTCCGACTTCGTCTCGCCAATCCGGTATGGCCGTTCGGAGAGGCAGCGATGTCGACATCGGCCAAGGCGGTGTGGAACCTCGCCGACTCCCTGAATCCTGTGATGGGGTATCGGCTGCTCAGGGTCATGCGAGCCTGGAAGCCTACGGTCCTGCACACCAACAACCTGTCGGGATTCTCGGCCTCGGTATGGGTTGCAGCCCGGATCCTGGGTGTCCCCACGATCCACACAGCCAGGGACTACTACCTCACGTGTACCGCCTCCACACGCTTCCGGGCTAACCGGCCCTGCACCAAACAGTGTGGCCGCTGTCGGATCGCCACACTTCCCCGACGCAACCTCACTCGACTGCTCGATCAGGGTGTCGGCATCTCGGGCTTCATCGCCGCCACGGAGGGGAAGCTCTGCGCCGATCCCTCCCTGGGCTGGACAGTGGTTCCCAATCAGCCCCAACTGGGCTCAACCGCGATCTGCACAGGCAGGCACGAGCTGAAACGAATCGTCTACATCGGCCGAATTGAACCAGCCAAGGGGATCGAGGTCCTGATCGAGGCGACACGGCTTCTGCGGGAGAGGGGACTGCAGCCCGAGGTCGTGGTGGCGGGAACCGGGGAGGACGGCTACGCCAGGGGGCTCGAGGCGATGGCCGAGGGAACCGGCGTGAGCCTGGTGGGATTCAGGCCGCCGGCCGAGGTACTGACCACGGGCACGGTGGTGGTCGTCCCATCTGTGTGGTGGGAGCCGCAGGGACGGGTGGTCCGGGAAGCGCGGGTGATGGGTCTTCCTGTCGTGGCCAGTAGATCGGGTGGTCTGACCGAGGAAGCTGATCGGGACAGGGGGGTTAGACTGTTCGGGCCGGGAAACTCGGGAGAACTGGCGCAGATCCTCGAAGGCCTACTCGGGACTGAGTGGGACCATCTTCCCCGTCGACCTGATCGATCATCCCCGGCTGAGGACTACCTCCGACTGTACAGAGGTCTCGTTGACCGCCGATGACGGCGGGGTTGATCCGTCGTGGGTGACACCACAACGCCCCCTCGACGTTGGATGATCGGGAATCGGAATTGTTGCAGGCGACGAGAGCGGGTGGGAACGTCCCCGTGGCGACACCCCTGCATCGATCCGTACCGTCCCTAAGTCCGATCCCGTCCCTGCCGATGGCTCACATGGGACGAGGCCGCCCCCCTCAGGACGATCGAACGGTTGCATGATGACAGTTGTGGACGCACGGAAGACCGGGCTGCGAGCAGTGGGTCCCCAGTCGCGCCCCGAGGAACACGTTCCGGTGAAGGACATCCGGGAAGACCGGGCTGCGAGCAGTGGGTCCCGAGTCGCGCCCCGAGGAACACGTTGCGGTGAGGGACGTCCGGGAAGGCCGAGGTCGAGGTGACTGACGAGCTCGGCCCGCGATCGACGGAGGGGAAGCTCTCCGTGGTGATGGCAGTTCGGAACGAAGAGGACCACATCGTCGACTGCATCAAGTCGATCCTTGCCCAGGAGGTGGACCGCGAACTCCAGATCGTGATAGCGGACGGTCGTAGCACCGACGCGACCCGTCAGCTGATCAGCTCGATCGCCTCGCCTGTTCCCATAGTCGTCGTGGACAACCCTGCTCAGGGGACTGCCGCGGGCCTGAACCGTGCCCTGGCGGCAAGTGACGGTGACATCATCGTTCGTTGCGATGGTCATGCGGTCTTGCCGCCCGCCTACATCCGTACCGCCCTCGAGGTCCTGAACGACCCGGAGATCGGTCCTCAGATCGGAATGGTCGGGGCCCGGGCCCTCACGGTTGGCCGGGGGTTCGTTCAGCGGGGAATCGCGGCGGCGATGTCCAATCCCGTCGGTGTGGGGAACTCCAAGTTCAGGTACTCCGATCAGCCGGGTTTCGTGGACACCGCGTTCTTGGGTGTGTTTCGCCGCGAGGTCCTCGACGCGGTCGGGGGCTACGACGAGAGCCTGGAACGCAACGAGGACTACGAACTCAACATGAGAATCAGGCGGGCGGGATACAAGATCTACTACGAACCCCGTCTGGCCGTTGAGTACTACCCGAGGGCGAGTCTCGGTGCTCTGGCGTCGCAGTACTTCCAGTACGGATCCTGGAAGCGGGTCGTGATCGCCAGGCACCCCGAGTCGGCCCAGCCGAGGCAACTGGCGCCCGTGGCTCTGGTTGGAGGCCTGCTCCTCTCGCCGGTCGTGGCGCTGGCAGACAAGAGGCTGGGCCTCGTCCTGCCGCTGACCTACAGCGCGGCGGTACTTGCCGCGGCAGGGGTCGAATCGGGAAAACGTCGCGACCTGGCGGCCGCCGGCGCAGTCCTTGCCATCCCGACCATGCACCTATCATTCGGCCTCGGGTTCATCCTCGGTCGCAGGAGAGGCAACGGCTGATGCAGACCGCGCAATCCTCCAGGAGATCACACTTCCCCCTGTGGCTGATGGGCCTGGGGGACGTGACGTTTTTCGGGGCCGGGATCTGGCTGGTGTTCGACGGCACCACCCGGGCCCGGCTGAACCTGCTGGTGGTGGCCCTGCCCTTCGTGCTCCTGCTGTTCAACGCCACCGGCCTGTACCGGCCGTTGGGCCAGGGAGCCCGTTCCTCTCTGGCCCGGGCGTCGGCCAGTGCCTTCGGCAGCGCCTTCCTCATCTGGCTGATAGCCGTCGTCGCCGATGTCGGCTCCCAGAGCGCGGCCCGCGAACTACCCCTGCTCACCGGTGCCGCACTGACCACCGTGTGGCGGGTGGCGGTGCGCCGTCTGGAGAGACGTCTGCAGGGGAACCAGACCTGGGCCCTGATCACCACCGACGGTGAGGGTGGTGCTGTCGACACTCTCCTGCGCAACAAGGTGATGCTCCACCAGGACCTCGACGTCTCCCAGACCCGCTCGGTGCGCTACGAGGAGTGGCGCGACCATCGCTCCACCCTTCTCGAGTGCCACGTGATCATGCTCGGGTCCGACCTGAGTCTCGAGCAGAGGGGCCAGATTCTGGTCGAGGTCATGACCTGGGGTTCGACCGTCGTCATCCAGCCCGAGCTCTACTCCATGCTGCTCCACGGTGGCGAACAGCAGCGGGTCGACGATCTGGCCGTGGTCGTCATCGGCGATCTGGCGTTCTCGGGTTTCTCCCGGATCATCAAGCGAACCGTGGATCTGGCGGTGGCCGGAACCGCATTCGTCCTGGCTTCGCCCTTCCTGCTGGCCATCGGCCTGCTGATCAGGCGAGGGTCCCCCGGACCGGCCATCTACCGCCAGGTCCGAATCGGGCGGGACGGAGAGCCCTTCGAGGTCCTCAAGTTCCGCACGATGGTCCAGGATGCGGAGAAACTCACCGGAGCGGTCCTGGCCAGTCGCGACGACGACCGCATCACCCCCATCGGACGCGTACTCCGGTCGCTGCGCATCGATGAGCTGCCCCAGCTGTGGAACGTCATCCGGGGGGACATGAGCATCGTCGGTCCCCGTCCCGAACGTCCCGAGATGACGGCGGACTTCGAGAGGGAGATTCCCGGGTACGACCTGCGTCACCTGGTCCGCCCCGGTATCACCGGGCTGGCCCAGGTGAGCACCAACTACTCCACCACCCCCCAGGAGAAGCTGCGCTTCGACCTGGTCTACATGCAGCAGTACTCCCTGTGGCTGGATCTACGGATCATGCTCCAGACGGCCAAGGTGATGGTGCACCGAGAGCAGGCCGACGGGGTGTCGGGTCCTGACACGCCGGGGGATCAGCGGCCCGGCGCGGACTCGGTCCCCGGTCCGGGGGTCGAGGGTCGAGGTGCGGACCCTGCTTCGGGGTCCGAGGGCCGGGGTTCGGGCGACGTTCCCGCCGAGATATCGCCCATCGACAGCGCTACCTTGTGACCCCATGAGCGCTGTGGACTCCGAGTCGGGGCCGCCTCGGCCTGCGCCCTCGGGTCACGGCGCCAGTTCCGACGCTCGAGCTGCCGACGTTCGCACGGCCATGGTCGGAGGGGCCCGATGGGTCTCCATGGCCCAGCTGCTGGTGCAGGTCATGCGGCTGTTCGGCGGCATGGCCCTGGCCCTGATCATGGGGGCCTCCGAGTTCGGCCTGCTGGCCGTCGCTCTTCTGGTCACGTTGTTCATCGACACCACGCTCAAGGACCTGGGGTTCAGCGCCGCCATCGTCCAGAAGCCCGAGGAGCCCGGTGAGGATCTGAGCAGCCTGTTCTGGCTGAACACCTTCGTGGGGATCGCCATGACCACGGCGCTGTTCATCGGCGGCAGTCCGCTGGCGAGAGTCCTCAACGCCGAGGGAGCCGGCGCCCTGCTCAGCTACGCCGGTTTCGCCTTCGGACTCTCGACACCGGCCGTGGTCCACTGGGCCCTCCTCCGACGGAGGATGAACTACAAGGCCGTGGCCGCGCTGCAACTCCTCGGGGCCTCCATCACGACGATCGTGCCTCTGGGTCTGGCCCTCGCCGGGTGGGGCGCGTGGTCGGTCGTGTGGGGGGGAAACCTGGCGGCGCTGGCCACGACGACCCTGGCCTGGCGGCTCAGCGGCTGGAGGCCCTCGTTCCGGTTCCGTCTCGATGACGTCCGCCCCTACGCCCGGTACAGCCTGAACCTGTCGGGCTCGAAGATCATAGATTTCGCCACCGCCAACGGGGATCGTCTGATCGTGACCCGATGGCTGGGCACCCTCGCCCTGGGCTACTACAACTTCGGGTTCCGGATGATGCTGACGCCCATCAAGATTCTGAACAGCCTCACCGTGGAGGTGATGATGCCGGGTCTCAGCCGCCTGCAGGATCACCCCGCCGAACTCCGGTCTGCGTTCCGCCGGGTGATCACGGTCACCGCGGTCCTCACCCTCCCGGTGATGCTCACTCTCCACGTGGTCACCGATCCCATCTTCCGGATGCTGCCGTCACAGTGGCAGCCGGCCAGGACGGTGGTGGCCCTGCTGGCGGTGGTCGGCGCGGTCCAGGGGGTGATGTCCCCCATGCACGCCGTCTACCTGGCCCTGGGTAGAACCCGCCTGCTGTTCATGTGGAGTATCACCCTGGCCGTCGTGAGCATCACCGGCTACCTCCTGGGGGTTCAACACGGGGTCGTGGGTGTGGCCTGGGGCTACCTGGGTGCTCTGGGAGTGCTTTTCCTGCCCCACATGGGTATTCCCGCCCACCTCGTCGGGGTCACCCTCCGCCGTGTGTTGGGCGATCTGGCCCCCATCGTCCTGGCCGGCCTGCTTCTGGTGGCCGTCGGCTATCTGACGGTGGGAGTCACCGGCGGCCTTCCCGCTCCCGCCAGCGGTGTACTGACCGGGCTGGCCGCTCTGAGCACCTACGGACTGGCCGTGTTCTTCCTGCGGATACCGGCCCTGGGAGACCTGGTTCGACTCCTCCCGCTCCCGTCCCCGTTGTCGGTGCGTCTTCTGGCCTGGCTGGACTCGAATCCGATGGCGCTGACCGAGGTCCGGGCGGTCGGGAAAGGATGAAGTTCTTGCATCGCCCGTACACCTGCCGATTGCTACCTAGATGAACGACTCGGGCCTCGGGCCGAGAGCGGAAGAGAAATGGACCACGTTGTGGGAAATGATCGTCTCGAAGCACTGAAGCGCGGGGCCAAGCACCGGCTGTCCCGGGCTCTGGGGCGCCTGGATCTGGCCGTGGTACGCAGGTCCGAGCTGGAGAGGCTGCAGGGTCCGCGTTGGGTCCTCGACCATGACGCGGTCGAGCTTCCCCCCGGGGCCGAGGAGTATCTCAGAGTCGACAATCCCCGCCTCCTCGAGCTGGAGTCCAGGTACCAGGGTCATCCGGCCACCGGCCACACCCAATGGACGGGCGACTTCCTCCAGGACCAGCTGGTACTTCAGTACTTCCGCGGCGACAACGCCTACGTGTGGCAGAAGCGCCACAACACCGGTGAGGTGAACTTCGTTCTGTCGGCCCTGCACGCGTTCGAGCACGGTCACCCCGATGTGGTCGCATCGCTCGGTGAGGACGACGCCTTCGGTGCCTTCACGTTCGATGTCGACGGAAGAGTCGTCACCCGCGATCTCATCGATTCCATCCTGGAGCTGACGTTCATCGACGAGATGTGGTCGGGCGATGGCCAGGGCCTGCCGCGGATACTCGACATCGGGGCCGGGTACGGTCGACTCGCCCACCGGGCCACCACCTGGCAGCCGGACGCGGAGTACACCTGCACGGACGCGGTAGCGGTGTCGACCTTCATATCGGAGTACTACCTGAAGTACCGGAAGTCACCGGCCCGGGTCCTGGCTCTCGACGAGGTGGACTCCCAGGTGACCCCGGGTCGTTTCGACCTGGCCGTCAACATCCACAGCTTCTCCGAATGCCCCATCGATGCCATCAAGTGGTGGCTGGACCAGGTGGCCGAGGCCGAGATAGAGCACCTCTTCGTGGTTCCCAACACTGCCCGGGATCTGATCTCGACCGAGGGTGAAGGCCGTCACCGCGAGGACTTCCGGGTCGAGATCGAACGCCGCGGGTACAAACTGGAGGAGATGCGTCCCAAGTACTCACCGTCCGCCGCGGTGCAGGCCCATGGGGTGTTCCCGGCCTGGTACTTCTGGTTCACCCGAAACTGATCGTGACGTCGCCACCACAGTCCGGGAGGGTCCCCGAGCTCAGCATCGGGCTGCCCGTGCACAATGGCGAGAACTACCTCGAGTCGGCGCTGGAATCCCTGTTGGGCCAGGAGGGGGTCGATCTCGAGGTGGTGGCCGTCGACAACGGGTCGGTGGACCGGACCCCCGAGATCCTGGAGAGGTTCGCCCGTGCGGACCCTCGCCTGAGGGTCGAGCGCAGCGAGGCCAACCGGGGGGCGGCCTGGAGCTTCAACCGGACCTTCGAGCTCTCGCGGGGCCGGTTCTTCTCGTGGTCGGCCCACGACGACATCTACGAGCCTGAGTTCTCCCGTCGGTGTCTGGATCGACTCGAGGCCGATCCGGGCCTGTCCGTTGTGGTGTCCGAGGCGGTGATGATCGACGACCGGGGCCGGGTCAAGGGGCCCCTGGAGAGCTACCGCGGATCTGTCTCGGCCGACCCGGTGCGGCGTGGGCTCGACATCATGTTCGGAGCCCGGTGGTGCCTGCACGTGTTCGGAGTCAGTCGCCGGGAGACGCTGGCCCGGACCCGGCTGATCGGGGCCTATCCGAGCTCCGACATGACCACCCTGTTCGAACTGGCCCTGGAGGGTCGCTTCGGTCTGGTTCCGGACGTTCTGTTCCTCAACCGCGAACACCCCGGGCGGTCGATGAGGGCCCACGGGGACTCGCCCCGGGACCGTGACGCCTGGTTCGACCCCGACCGGGCCGGCCGCAACACCCTCCCCCGCTGGCGTCTGCTCGTCGAGTACGAGCGGTCGATCAGGCGGTCCGAGCTGAGCGGGCGGGACAAGGCCCGGCTCCGGGCCCGGCTTCCGCTGTGGGCCCTGGACAGCCACAACCGTCGGACCCTGGCGGCGGAGCTGGCCGGCTGGGTCCTGCGGTCCCTGCACCTGAGTGGGCCCGTCGGCCGTCTGGTGGACAGGCGAAGGTCCGGGGTCTGACATGACCGGGGCGGGACCGGTGGAGGGTCCACTCCCGTAGCCGGGGTACCGCTCGTGGGTCCGTGACCGCTCAGCTGCCGTGGGTGGTCCGGTACTCCTGAAGGTGCACCCCGGTCAGACCGGCCAGCTCCCCGAGTCCGAAGGCGATGCGACGCAGCCCGGTGACCGATGCCGCCCGACCTCGAATGGGAACGGCCGAGATGACCCCCCACATGACGGAGACCAGTGCTGCGGCCACCCTCTTGGCCGCTCGCGGCAGTGAGTACTCCAGCTCCCGCAGGCAGACACTGAGCGTGTTGCCCCTTCGGAACTCACGTCGGAGAATCCAGCGCAGGTTGGTGCGGCTGGCCGGAATGGTCTCAACCGTCACGGCCTCGTTGTTGTGAACCATCCGACGGCTCTGCAGGCGGGCCCGCTGGAACAGGTGGGTGTCCTCGCCGCCGGTGAGGGCGAACCGCTCGTCGAACGGTCCGTCCAGGGAATCGAGAAGATCGCGGGAGATGAGAACGCTGGTCGTGGTGGACCACGTCTTGACGTGTCCGGTGGGAAACCGCGGCCGCTCGAAGAACCCCCCCTCGACCACCCATGGCGGA
>DRKF01000296.1 GCA_011051915.1 Acidimicrobiales bacterium
CTCGGGGGTCAGGGCGAGCACCGGAACGGCACCGCGCTCCATGATGATCAGACGGATGGCCGCCCCGGGGTCCGTCGGGCAGACCGCCCAGAGCAGCACCGGGTCGTCGAGCCCCAGACCCACGGAGTCGGGGACGCCCCAGACCGGCGTCGACGACACGGCACAGGCGGTCGATTGCGCGACGGGCGCGACCGGCGCGGTCACGACAGCCCCGTCGTCGAGGACGAACTCCACCCTGTCGGTCGTGATACGAACCGAGGCCAGGGGATTCGCACCCTCGGACGGATCGTTGGCGTCGGCGTAGGTCCCCACCGGGTCCACCGGCAGGGAGAGCAGCAGGCAGGTCTCGTCGGAACGGCACGAGACCTCCGGGCCCCGCTCGGCGGGATCGTGGGGCTTGAGGGCGATCACCGGGCTCCCGACGAAGCTGCCGGGCCAGATCACGGGCGAGTCGACGGACAGGCCGTCGAGATGCAGAACCGGCCCCTCCAACTCGAGGATCTGCCTGGCTGCCCGTATCGGACCCGAACCCTCGGCATCCCCAACCTCGGTCCTGTTCGTGATGCTCGTCGGCTCGTACCCGGCGCCGTCGAGTTCGAAGACGACCTTCTCCGGGCCGACGCTGGCTGTCAGTCGCCGGACCCCGGACTCGGCGAGGTCCCAGAATCCGCCTGGAATGGCGCCACTGCCGTCGGCGGTGAACTGCTCGGTCGAAGGTACGAGTGCCTCGTAGGTGCCCGGCGCCACCTCGACGACCGTGGTTCCGCCGCACGAAGCGGCCAGGAGCGTCAGGCTCACGGCCACGACCGCGGTTGGCCCGATCCGACGGGCACGCTTCCCAGGTCTCACCGGTCGCTCCGATCGCTGCGACAGGTCCGGGCCCCGATGGGCCGGACCCTCACGTTCGACGATAGGCGGGGCCGCGGGTAGGTGGTGGGGCCCTTGGTCCCTGGTACGACGCGGCCGGGGCTACCCGGATAATTCAACAGATGTAGAATTCGGGTTGCTGCAATGGGAGTGATCTCCCCGGAGAACAGGGGCTGTGGATGAGGGCCATGATTCGCAAGGAGTTCCTCCAGATGAGGAGGGACCGGCGCACGGTCGCCCTGATGGTGGGGCTACCACTGTTGCTGCTGATCGTGTTCGGCTACGCGGCCCGCTTCGACGTCACCTCCATCGACACCGTCGTGGTGGGGCCCGGAGCGGAGCGTTTCGCCGCCGGACTGAACCCGGTCTTCAACGCCGTGGAGGTAGACCCGGACGCCGGAGCGGACGTCGCCCGCCGTCGCCTCACGGACTCCGACGCTCCGATCGCGTTCGTGACCGGAGGTCCGATAACCACCATGCTGGTCGACGGCACGGAACTGTTCGTGGCCCAGTCCGCCCTGCGGCGGATTCCTCCCGGCACCGTTCCCGAGATCCTGTTCAACCCCGAGCTCGACACCGCCCCGGTCATGGTGCCCTCGCTCATCGGCCTGATCCTGCTCTTCGTGGGAACGGTCATCACCAGCCTGGGTGTGGTCAAGGAGCGGGAGTCGGGCACTCTGGAGCAACTGGCGGTGATGCCGCTGCGGCCCGTCGACGTGACGATCGGCAAGATCGCCCCGTACTTCGTCGTGGCGGTCATCGACATGGCCGTGGTGACCCTGGCCGGACTGTGGATCTTCGGCGTTCCCTTCGTGGGGTCCCCGATCCTGTTCGTCCTCTACTCCCTGGTGTTCCTGTTCGTGGTGCTGGGTCTGGGTGTGGCGATATCGACGGTGTCCCGGAGCCAGGGTGAGGCCATCCAGCTGGCCATCATGGCCCTGCTTCCCCAGATCATGCTCTCGGGGATGATCTTTCCCCTGGAGTCCATGGCCGTGGGCGTCCGCTGGATCGGTTACGTGCTGCCTCTCACCTGGTTCGTGGAGGGGATGAGGGGCATCTTCCTGAAGGGGTCCTCGGTTGCCGCCCTGGCCCTTCCCCTGGCCTATCTGACGGTCATGGCCGTCGTGGTCTTCGGGGTGGCGGTCACCCGCTTCCGTCGGGAGCTGGCGCCGCGGAGCCCCGGCGGGGAGACCGGCGAGGCGGCGTTTGCCGGAGAGCCGTCATGAGCTGGGGAGTTGAGGATCTGACCGTCGAGTTCGGCGGCCGCCCTGCCCTGCGTGATGTCGATCTGAACGTCGCCCCCGGGCAGATCCGGTCGGTGATAGGTGGTGACGGTGCGGGCAAGTCGACCCTGCTCCGGGTGATGGCGGGGCTCGACCTCGGTCAGAGTGGCGAGGGGCGTATCCCCGACGCCCGCCACATCGGCTACGTACCGGCGTCCGGAGGGGCCTTCTCCGATCTGACCGTGGCCGAGAACCTGGCCTTCGTGGCCGATGCCTTCGGCCTCCGAAACTGGAAGGACCGGGCCCGGGATCTGCTCGTGGGGGCCGGACTGGCGGGCTTCGAGACCCGTCTGGCGGGGCATCTGTCGGGAGGGCAGAGGCGCAAGCTGTCGGGGACCCTGGCCCTGCTGGCCCGGCCCGAACTGCTGGTGCTCGACGAGGTGACCACCGGGGTGGATCCGGTCAGTCGCATGGAACTCTGGCGGATGTTCTCCGCTGCCGCCGCCGCTGGCGCGGCCCTCGTCATGGCCACCTCCTACCTCGACGAGGCGGAGCGGACCGACGGGGTGGTGCTGCTGCACGAGGGCCGGGTGCTGGCCTCGGGCACGCCGTGGGAGGTGCAGGGGTCCATACCGGGCTGGGTGGAAGACACCGATCGAGCCGGGGACGGTTCCCACTCCTGGCGAAGGGGTACCGCCTGGCGTACATGGCATGAGGGCCGGCCTGGTGATCGCCCCGTGACCTGGACGCTGGAGGATGCGGCGATCGTCCTCGAGATGGCGGCCGAGGAGGGCGGCTCATGAACCGGGTCATGAACACGGTCGAGGCCGAGGGGCTGACCCGCCGCTTCGGGGACTTCGTCGCCGTCGACGGAGTGGACCTGGCCGTCGAACCCGGCGAGGTCGTCGGTCTGCTGGGGGCCAACGGTGCCGGCAAGACCACTCTCATGAGGATGCTCCTGGGGCTGCTGGAGCCGACCTCGGGCCGGGTGCGGATCTTCGGCGCACCCCTGTCGATGGAGCTGCGGCGCCGGATCGGGTACGTGCCGCAGGACCTGGGCCTCTACCCGGATCTCACCGTGGAGGAGAACCTGGACTTCCGCCGTGAGGTCTACGACGCGACCGGTGGTTCCGTCGTGGACAGTGAGGCCTGGGGTCCCGACCGCGACGCCCTGGTCGGCACCCTGTCGCTCGGGCTCCGCCGGCGGCTGGCTGTCCGGGCTTCCCTGCAGCACCACCCCGAACTGCTGATTCTGGACGAACCCACCTCGGGGGTCTCACCTCTGGCCCGCAGCCGGTTGTGGGAGACGATCAGAGAGGCGGCGGAGTCGGGGGCCTCGGTACTGGTGTCCACCCACCACATGGA
>DRKF01000297.1 GCA_011051915.1 Acidimicrobiales bacterium
CCCGGAGCCCCCGCGAGGGCCACGCCCGGACCGGGCGCCGACCGCTCAGCGGGTGAAGTGGACCTGGGCCAGGATGGCGGGGCGGCGTCCGGTGCGGTCAGCCACGAACTTGCCCGTGGTCCTCCGCACCACCTTCTCGATCTGCTGGAGCTGGACCGCCCCCTTGTCCAGGGCCTTGGTGACGGCCTCGGTCACCGCCTTCTCCAGGTCGGATTCGAGCTCCTCGAAGTGGGGCTCGGTGATCCAGCCCCGGGTGGATATCGCCGGACGGCTCACGATCCTCCCCTTGTCGGGGTCGACCGTCAGGGAGATGTTCACGAATCCGCCCTTGGACAGGATCATCCGGTCGGCCAGGACGATGTCGTCGAGGGACTCCACCCGACCCTGGACGTAGCGGTACTGGTGGGGCAGGGAACCCTTCTTGGTCACCGAGCGGTCCGTCAGCGAGATCTGGTCACCGTCGAGGGCCACGATCACCCGGTCGGGATCCATGCCCTGGTCGAGGGCCAGGTCGGCGTGCCGGCGCAGCATCCGGAACTCTCCCTCGATGGGGATGAACCACTCCGGTGACACCACGTTGTGGAAGGTCCGCAACTCGTCGCGCTTGGCGTGACCGCTGGTGTGGACGTGCTCCATGCCGGAGTGGACGACCTCGCAGCCCCGCCGGGTGAGGGCGTCGATCATGGAGTACACGGCCCTCTCGTTGCCCGGGATGGGGCTGCTGGTGAGCAGCACCATGTCGTCGGAACCGACACCGAAGGTCCGCTGTTCCCCCTTGGCCAACAGCGACAGGGCCGCCATCGGTTCCCCCTGGGAGCCGGTGCAGACCACGCACACCTTCTCAGGGGGGTGGGAATCGACCTCGTCGATGGGCCGGATCCACCGCTCGGGAATGTCGAGCACTCCCAGTTCGCGGGCGATCCTGACGTTGTTGACCATGGAACGACCCAGGGGGAACACGTAGCGCCCCTGGTCGATGGCCACATCGGCCAGTTGCTGCACCCGGTGGAGGTGACTGGCGAAGCACGAGGCGATTATCCGCTTGTCGTGGTACTCGGGGAACAGGCGGCGGAAGGTCTCCCCTATGGAACTCTCACTGGCGGAGCGCCCCGGGGAATCGGCATTGGTGGAGTCGGCCAGCAGGAGCCGGATCCCCGGGTCCTCCGAAAGCGCGCCCAGGCGCCTCAGGTCGGTGAGCCGGTTGTCGATCGGGGTGTCGTCGACCTTGAAGTCACCGGTGTGGACCACGACGCCCTGGGGGGTGTGGACCACGATGCACATCGACTGGGGCACCGAGTGGGTGATGGGCAGGAACTCGACCTCGAAGGGACCGATCTTCACCGTGTCCCCGTCGGCCACCGGGTTCAGCGAGGTCATGTGCCCCAGTCCGGCCTCGGAGAGCTTGTGATCGGCGATGGCCATCGACAGCGCCGAGCCGTACAGAGGAGCCTCGTAGCGGGCGAAGAAGTAGGGGACGCCTCCCACGTGGTCCTCGTGGGCGTGGGTGATGATGAGCCCGTCGATCCTGTCGGCCCGATCCTGGAGGTAGCGATCATCGGGGAGGATGACGTCCACCCCCGGCATGACGGCGCTCGGGAACATCAGACCGAAGTCGATGACTATCAGCCGCCCCTCGTATTCGATGACCGTGCAGTTGCGGCCGACCTCGCCCAGTCCTCCGAGGAAGGTCACCGTTACGGGAGACGTCACCTCTTCTGGGCCAGTCTCTCGTGGATCTTCATGGCTTCGACCTCCAGGCCGGGTGGGGTGGGTCCCATGGGCAGGCGGCACTCTCCCACATTCAGACCCAGGGCGTTCAACATGGCCCGGGTGGGCACCGGGTTGGGAGCGGCGTCTGAGGACTCGAAATCGTAGGAGTCGAGCATGGCGGCGTTCAGTTCCCGGGCCCGGGCCCAGTCCCCGCTCTCGACGGCGTCGAACATCGCCGCCATCTCCGGAGCCGTCCAGTGGGCGCAGACACTGACCACCCCGACGGCTCCCACCGCCAGCAGGGGCAGGGTCAGCGAGTCGTCGCCGGAATAGAGTTCGAACCCCGCCGGCGCCTCGGCGATGACCCGGGCCGACTCGGCCGGATCACCGGCCGCGTCCTTGACCGCCACGATGTTGGGAACCTCGCGGGCCAGCTCCAGCAGCAGCTCGGTGGATATCTTCCGGCCGGTTCGTACCGGTATGTCGTAGAGCATCACCGGAAGCGAAGTCGCCTCGGCCACGGTCCGGAAGTGGGCCGACATGCCCGCCTGCGACGGCCGGTTGTAGTAGGGGGTGACCACCAGCACCCCGGCCACCCCGCACTCCCCGGCCCTGCGGGTCTGCGAAACGGCGTGGGCGGTGGCGTTGGTTCCGGTGCCGGCTATGACCGGCACGGTGACCGCCTCGGAGACCGCCTTCCAGAGCTCCCAGTCCTCGGCGTCCTCGAGGGTCGGGCCCTCGCCGGTGGTGCCGCTCACCACCAGGCCCTCGGCGCCCTCGGCGACCAGCCTGCGGGCCAGGTCGACCGCGCCCTGGACGTCGAGTTCCCCCGCCTCGGTGAACGGGGTGATCATGGCCGGGATCACCCGGCCGAATCGAGCGGTCACGGCTCAGTCGCTCCTCTCGCTGGCCCGGTCGATACCCAGGCTGGCGAGCAGATCCTCGTGCAGCTCGAACCAGACGGTGTGGTAACTGGGGATCACCGGCTTGGTGAAGTACTCCGTCTCCCCCGCCAGTACCCGGTCCAGGGCCCCACCGAACCTCCCACGGTAGGTTCCGAAGCGGGGGGCGGCGGCCTCCAGCTCGGCCAGTACGAGACGAAGGCGGTCGTCGATGTCGACCAGGCGCGAGATGACCTGCTCGTCGTAGTCCTCGTCGGTGTGGTCGTTGAGCGTCTGGGGCTCCAGATCGGAGCGGATCTGCCAGTCGGTGCACAGCTGCAGCATCTCGGAATTGAGATCCAGAAAGGCCCGGTAGGCACCGTCGACGGCGGGGCGTGTCCCCCTCACCTCCAGCTCGCGGGCCAGCAGCCTCTCGCCCTCGGGCCGACCGGTCTCCGGATCGAGTACGTACACCTGGCGCTGCTCATTGAACCTGACCAGGCCCTCGTCCACCAGAGACCCCAGTTCGGTCCTCACCCGGGAGGGATCGAGGCCCACCACCTCGGCTATGGCCTCGGGGTCGGCGAACCCCTTGAGTCGGAGTCCCAGGAGGACCAACAGTCTGGTGTCGGTCGATGTCTCGCTGTCCATGGTCCCCGACCCTAGTCCCCGACCCGGAACGACCCAATGACCGGTCCGGGAGCGACCGGCCCGCTCAGACTCCGGCCGCGGCCGACGCCGCGGCGGCGGCCTCCAGCTCGTCGCTGATGGCGAAGGCGTCGACCTCCTCGGAGGTGTCGACCCAGTTCTCGTACTGGATGACGCCGATCTCCTCGAACCGGCGCCGCAGCCACGCGTCACCGGCGTCCAGCAGGCCCAGCTTCTTGCAGTTCGGAACGATCTTGGTGAACAGCAGGCGCTGAAACTCCAGCCGGTCGGGATTCTCCCAGATCCGGGGGATGATGGCCTTGACGTCGACGCCCATCCTCTCCCACACCTCCTGGGACAGGAAACGGTCCCTCATGCGGACCGCGGCCTCGAAGGCGAACTCCTGACGCTCACGGATCTCCGCCTGGGTGAGGTCCAGGTAGACCTCCTTGAGGGAGAGCACACCGAACGCCACGTGACGGGCCTCGTCGCTCATCACGTAGCGGAGGAGCTGCTTGAGCAGGGGCTCCTGGCTCTGCTGGTGCATGAAGCTGAAGGCCGCCAGGGCCAGACCCTCGACCATGATCTGCATACCCAGATAGGTCATGTCCCAGCGGCTGTCCTCGACGATGTCGTCGAGCAGCATTTCGAGATGAACGTTGATCGGGTAGTGCCCGGTGAGCTTCGTGTTGAGGTACTTGGCGAACACCTCGACGTGACGGGCCTCGTCCATGACCTGGGTGGAGGCGTAGTACTTGGCGTCGATCCACGGCACCGTCTCGACGATCTTGGCGGTGCAGATCAGAGCCCCCTGCTCGCCGTGCATGAACTGGGAGAGACTCCAGTTCTGGGACTCGATGTTGAAGTCGATCCACTCCTTCTCGCCCCAGTTCTCACAGCCGGTGCCCTCAAGATCGATCATCTGATCCATGCCTCCGGCCATCTCGAACATGGCCCGGGCCTCCTTCTCCGGATCGACGTCGGTGTCCCAGGGCAGGTCGGTCTCGCCGTTCCACTGGCCCTTCTTGGCCTTCTCATACAGGGTCTCGAGCTGGGGGCGCCGGCCCTTGTTGTAGTCCCACGTGTAGATCGTGTCGGCCCCGTTCTCGACCACGTGCTGCACCTCGTCGACGGCGGTGTTGGTCAGCGAGAGAATCGCCTCGAGGTCATTTGCTTCGGCCCGGCCGAGGATCTCTTCGGTGGATGACATGGTTCTCCTTGTGGAATCAGGGTCTGTTCGGGTTCTGTTCGGATGGTCGGTCGTCGTCAGTGGCGGATCAGGTCGGACGGACCCGGGGACGGGGAGGAAGGCTCGGGGCAGGCGGCCCGGGCCGCCACGAACCTCCTCACCGATTCGCGGTCCTCGAGCACCAGATCCGGGCTGGGTTCGAGCAGGTAGCTACGGGTGACCCGGGTGGCCCACTCGGCCAGATGGCCGGCATCGCGCCGCGACACGAACCGGGTCAGATGGGGCGCTATGAACACCCGGGCGGAAGCGATCAGACGGTCCAGGCCCCGAAAGGTGAGGGCCTGGAGGATCTCGCCCGCCTCGTGACGAAGCTGGTACTGGAACTGCTCGTCGGCGGCCAGGTTGAGTGCCGCGGTGTGGATCACGTCGGTGAGCAGGGACTCCAAATCGGGAGCGGCGGCGGCCGCGGCCTCGAGCTCACCGAAGAACTCGATGACCTTGTGCCGGCGGAGAGCCTCGAAGACCACGTCTCGTCCACCGGGAAAGGTCCGGTAGATGGTGGCCCGGCTGAGCCCGGCCTCCCGTGCGATGTCCTCGATGGTGGTCTTGCCCCATCCCCACCGGCAGACACATTCCTCGGCCCCGGCCAGGATCCGGCCGGCGGCG
>DRKF01000298.1 GCA_011051915.1 Acidimicrobiales bacterium
AGCCCCACCAGTCCACCCGAACGGGGCACCCGGGCCGTGATCCCCGCCTCGGCGAAGGCGGCGCCGAGACCCTCGGCCAGGGCCCGGCCCGCCTCCTCCAGAGCGGAGTAGGCGTCGTCGTCGAGCATCTTGAGCACCGTCAGTCCCGCCGCGGTCGCCAGCGGGTTCCCCGACAGGGTGCCCGCCTGGTAGACGGGACCCTCCGGGGCCAGGGAGGCCATGATCTCGGCCCGGCCACCGAACGCCCCGATGGGCAGTCCTCCCCCGATGATCTTCCCCAGGCAGACCAGATCGGGGGTCACCCCCGAGCGCCCGGCCTCACCGGAGGGACCGACCCGGAAGCCGGTGATGACCTCGTCGAAGATCAGCAGGGCCCCCACCCGACGGCACTCCTCGGCCAGAGCGGCCAGGAAACCCTCGGGAGGTGCGACCAGACCCATGTTGGCGGCCACGGGTTCCACGATCACACAGGCGATGGTCTCGTCCAGCTCGGGCACCACCCCGTAGGGGGCGACCAGGGTGTCGGCCACCGCCGAGGCCGGAACCCCCGCCGAGCCCGACAACCCCAGGGTGGCCATGCCACTGCCCCCCGCCGCCAGGAGCAGGTCGGCGTGGCCGTGGTAGTTGCCCGCGAACTTCACCACCCGGTCGCGGCCCGTGTGACCCCGGGCCAGGCGAAGAGCGCTCATGGTGGCCTCGGTACCGCTGTTGACCAGCCTCACCCGGTCCATGCCCGGAACCCGCGACACGATCTCCGCCGCCAGATTCACCTCACCGGGGGTCGGCGCCCCGAACGAGGTTCCCAGGCGGGCGGCCTCGGCGATGGCCTCGGCCACGAAGGGATGGGCGTGGCCCACGACCACGGCCCCGTAGGACTGAACCATGTCGATGTAGCGGTGGCCCTCCACGTCGTACACGTGGGCACCCTCACCCCGGGCCACGAAATAGGGTTCTCCCCCCACCGATCCGAAGGCCCTGACCGGGGAGTTGACCCCTCCGGGAATCAGGGACCGGGCGGCGGCGAAGAAGGCCTCGTTGGTGTGCATTGGGACTCCCTGGCTCGATCCTCGACCCCCCGGGGCGTTCCGGCGGGCTACGGGGAGCCTATTGCCCGTTGGAACGACCCAGTGCCCCCGAGGCGACCAGCCGGGACACGGCCGCGGTCATCCCGGTCACGGTGTGCGGATCGGCCTCGGCGGCCACCCCCAGGCCCAGGTCGCGGGCCACAGCCGTGGTGGAGGGACCGATCGTGACGACCAGGGGGCCCGGGTCGGGGCCCATGGCCGAGACATAGGCCCGGGCGGCGGAACCCGAGGTGAGGGTGACGACGTCGGCGGTGGCCAGCCCGGCCAGGTCCGCCGGGCTCAGGGACCGGGTATGGGTGCGGTACACACCGAAGCGCTGTACGTCCCAGCCGGCCCGGGCCAGTTCCTCGGCGGGGCCGGGAGGGGCGATGGCGCTCACCGGGAACAGCACCCGGTTGCCCGATGAGTCCGGCTGGTCCGGCTGGTCCGAGGGAGCCCCCAGGGCCTCCACCAGGGCGGCGGCTGTGTGCTCGGGTGGTACCAGTGCGACCGGCACACCGGCGGTGGTGAGAACCCGTGCCGTGGCCGGACCCACCGCCGCCACCCGCAGTGTCTCCGGGTCGACTCCGGTGCGGGACACCGCGGCCAGCAGGGAACCGGCGGCGTTGGCGCTGGTGACCACCACCCACGCCGGGCCCGGAGGGCGGAGCAGGGCCCGATCCAGGGCGGCGAGGCCGTCCCGGACGGGAACGGTCTCGATCAGAGGCACGACCACGGTGGACAATCCGGCCGTCTCCAGGGCGGTCACCAGGGAACCGGCCTGGGCCCGGGGCCGGGTCACCGCGACCACGACCTCGGGGTTCGCCGATTCAGCTCCCATCGGAGGCCATCAGGGCCGATCCGCCCTCCTGGTGGAGGATCCGCTGCGCCAGGCCCCGACCCAGCTCGATGGGGTCGTCGCCCCAGTCCGACACCCTGATCACCCGGCTGCCGTCGCGGGCCGCCAGGACCGCGGTCATCGCCAGGGCTTCCCCCTCCCCGACCCGGGCCAGGGCTCCCACCGGCAGGTCGCAGCCACCCCCGAGAACCGCCAGGAAGGCCCTCTCGGCGGTGACCTCCGCCCGGGAGCGGGGATCGTCGATGGCGGCCAGTCGGGCCATGGTGAGTTCGTCGTCGGCCCGACACTCCACCGCCAGGGCCCCCTGGGACACCTGGGGTAGAAGCACCTCGGGCTCGAGACGTTCGGAGATCAGATCGGCCCGGCCGAGACGGTCGAGGGCGGCGGCGGCCACGACCACGGCGTCCACCCCGGGATCGTCGACGACCCGGGCCAGGCGGGACTCCATGTTGCCCCTCAGCTCCACGAAGCCCACCCCGGCCCCGTGGGCGGCGATCAGGGCCCGGCGACGGATCGAGCCGGTGGCCACCACCGACCCCGGCCCCAGCTCGTCCCAGCGGCACCCCACCAGGGCGTCCCGGACATCGCCGCGGATCGGCACCGCGGCCAGGGCCAGACCCTCGGGGGTCTCCGACGTGAGGTCCTTGGCGGAGTGCACCGCCAGATCGGCCCGCCCCTGCAGCACCGCGGCCTGGACCTCCTTGCAGAACACACCTCGACCGCCCAGACCCGATATGGGGGTGGTGCGGTCGCGGTCGCCCTCGGTTCTCACCACCACGAACTCGGTTTCCAGCCCGGGCCGGGCGACCTCCAACATGGCGGCCACGGTGCGGGCCTGCCACAGGGCCAGGGGGCTGCCCCGGGTGGCCAACCGGACGGGGCCGACGTCGCGGCCCGGGGTCACAGGTCGAACAGGTCGCGGATGGCGTTGGCGAGGCGGTCGCCCTTGGGGGACCCGGCGTTCTTCTTGAGGACCGTGGTGGGCTCGTGCAGCAGCTTGGCGACCAGACCGTGGGTGAGAGCCTCCACCGCTTCCCTCTCAGCCGGCTCCAGATTGGCCAGGCGGCCGCGGAAGCGATCCAGTTCGTGGAGCCGGATCGCCTCACCCTCGGCCCTCAGGGAGGTGATGAGGGGGTCGGCGGCCCGGGCCGACCGCAGCTCGGCGAAGTGGCGCACCTCCTCGTCGATGATGGTCTCGACGTGGGCCACCTCACGGCGGCGGCCCTCGCGACCCTCGCGGGCGAAGGCGCCGATGTCCTCCATGTCGAGGAGGGTCACGCCGTCGAGTTCGGCCACCGCGGGGTCGACATCGCGGGGCACGGCGACGTCGATGACCAGCAGGGGGTGACCGTCGCGGCGGCCCACCACCGAGGCGATGTCGCCGTGGTCCAACATGAGGGAGTTGGCGCCCGTCGAGGTGAGCAGCACGTCGACGTGGGCCAGTTCGTCGACCAGGTCGTCGAGCTCCACGGGGATTCCGCCGGCCAGCTCGGCCAGGGCCTCGGCCTTGGCCGGGGTGCGGTTGGCGATGTGCACGCTCTCCAGCTGGAGCTCTCCGAGGAGCCGGATCATGCCCTCGGCCATGTCGCCGGCCCCCAGGACCAGGACCCGGCGTCCGGCCAGCCCGTCGAGACGCCGGGAGGCCAGGGCCACCGCCGCCTGGGAGACCGAGGTGATCTTGCGGGATATGGCGGTCTCGGTACGGGCCCGCTTGCCGGTCATCAGGGCGTGGCGGAACATGAGGTTGAGCACCGGACCGGCGGTGCCGGCCGTGCGGGCCCGCTCCCAGGCGGTCTTGACCTGGCCCAGGATCTCCGTCTCGCCCAGCACGGCGGAGTCGAGTCCGGAGGCCACCGAGAACAGATGGCGGGCGACCTCGTCGTCGTGGTGGACATAGAGATGGTCGACCAGTTCGGTGGGGGTCAGGAAGGATCTCTCGCACAGGTGGGAACGGAGGTCCTCATAGGCACCGTGGAAACGCTCGGCCCGGACGTAGATCTCGATGCGGTTGCAGGTGGAGACCAGGACCGCCTCGGTGATGTTGGGGCGGGACATCAGATCGTCGAGAGACTTCTCGATCTCGTCGCCGGAGACGGTCACCCGTTCGAGGATGTGGAGGGGCGCCGTTCGGTGGTTGAGACCCAGGATCAGGACAGGCACGTTTCAGACAGCTCCGTCTGGGGGGTCGGATGCCTCACAAGCTTTCCCCACCACGCTACCCTGCCGCCACCCTCGGGGCGCCATCCATGACCGGAAATGACCGGACAAGGCCAGGTTGACCGGTTCCGTAGGTCGGAATCCGGCCGATCGGGCTCACGACCCGAAGGCCACAGGTTCAAGTCCTGCCCCCGCCGCCAAGACAGCCCTGGTCACAGCGTTACTGAGGCCAGGGCTTCGTCGTTCAAGCGCCACGCTTCTGACGGCGGATCGACCCCGCGATCAAAGACTCGTTCGTTTCGCCAGAGGATTACCGACGCTTCATCGAGACCGACCCTGAGCCGGCACAGCACCTTGCCGAGCACCTTGGTCCGCAGCTGATAGTGCCCGAGCCGAATTCTTGGCTCATCTCCTGTCGAAGCAGCCGGTATTCCCGGAGCGCCAGATCATCGTCGACCCAAGGCTGGACAACGAACGGGACTACGTCCGTCTCCTGCGGCAGATCGACGCGGTTCTGCCTGGAGAGGGCTGGCTGCGCTTGCGGTCGGCGGAGTCGGGCGTGTCGACTCTGCTGTGGGACCCTGACATCTACTCACTCGGCGTCTACGAAACGCGGCGATGCCATCACCGCGGTCCGAACCGGTGAGCCGGTGTTCCACCCCGATGATGACGAGCCGGAGTGAAGCGGTCCTCGTTTCAGAATCACAGCTGTCTCACCGGCGGTGAAGCAGCTCACCTTCTGGAATTCGTGGCTAGCGGCGAGCTGAAAACTTAACTATGTGCCCGAATATGCCCGCTGAGCGGGTAGATTCGGGCACAGATCTAAGAGAATGGGTCGTCGGATGAGCGAAACAGGTGATGCAGCACGTTCGATCCCGGGTTGGGCTGCGGATCTGATTGCGGTTCTCTCTCGGGACCGGCCGGCAGTCGTGACGCGAGAAGATCTCGTCAGCCGCCTCGACGAACTAGGAGTCGACCGCGACCCAGAAAGGACTGCACGCGACCTTCAGCAGCTCGGCTGGTTCGCGAGCTTGCATCTCAAAGGAGTGTGGGCGTTCGTGCCCGCGGGGGAGGCCGACGTCACCGACCCGTACATCGATCTACGGGCCTGGAAGGCGCGCGAACCTGATGCCCCGTTCGCGCTCGCCGGGGAGGCCGCGGCCTGGCACCTTGGCTATCTGCCCCGAAACTTCAGCGGGACGATCGCTCTCTGGCTGCCGTCGAACCAACGCGTACCGCACGGCCTGCGGAGCTACGTCTCGCTCGTGCGGCTCAGCTGGGCGGGCGGACAAGCCCGTGAGCTCGCCCCCACCCCCCGCCTGCTTCGTCGCAAGGGGCTGGACCTGACCAACTGGGCCGCTGGGCTCCCGGCCTTCGGTCCCGAAGCGCTGGTTGTCCAGTTGGCGTCCCGGCCGGCGTCGTTTCGAGTCTGGGCCGACCTGATTCCTCAACTCGATGTCTTGGCCTCGGACTGTGACACCGACAAGATCGAGCGCCTGCTCGGTGGTCAGTCGGCATCGGCATGGCAGCGCGCGACATATCTCCTGCACTGCGGAGGTCGGACCGACGATGCTGCTGATCTACTCGACCAGCGTCCCAGCAGGTCGATGCCGGTCGCGTCCTTTGGCGACGGCCCGACAGCCGTGTGGTCATCACAGTTCAGCGTCAACGATCACCTCATCGCGCCGCTGCAAGACCAACTCGGTAAGGCATGATGGCCGCTGGCACGCTGACCGAAGCGCTGGTTCGGCTGCACGGAGCCGGACGAGCCGACACCTACGGTGCGGCGCTACTCGACGTCGCCCAGGATCATCTGCTCTACCTGTTGGCCGAGCTCGGCTACTTCGATGACGGCAGCTTGCTGTTCAAGGGTGGCACCGCCCTCCGGAAGTGCCGACTCGGAGGCAGAGGGCGATTCTCCACCGACCTCGACTTCGTCGCGCCCGACGACGACACCGTTCTGGACGTGTGCGACGCCATAGATGGGGCGAGCATCGCCGGGTTCCAGTTCTCGCTCCAATCCACTCGCGGCGACGGGCGGCACTGGACCATGCAGGTCCGACACCCCCAGCTCGGCCGGCCCGATGTCGCGGCATCGGTGGAGTTCGCACGACGGCCCCCAAATCCTCCCGCCCGAGCACCTCGGCTTCGTTGAACTGTCTGTGCACCGTGTAAATGAGATCGGGCTGCCGGAGCTTCCCGTAATCGCCGAGGCGGGGGCGTGCGCGGAGAAGCTGGCGCGCTACCGACGCGCCGCGCTCGGCCGCGATGTCTATGACCTCGCACAGTTCGCTGCCAGAGCGATGGATGAAGCTCTCGTTCGACGGCTGTGGGTCCTCAAGGTGTGGGGCGATGTTGTCGACGATGGCCGCGGCGACAA
>DRKF01000299.1 GCA_011051915.1 Acidimicrobiales bacterium
CCGACAGCGGTGGATGTCAGGTGGTGTAGTCGGCGTTGATGTGGACGTACTCCTCGGTGAGGTCACAGCCGTAGACGGTGAACGCCTCACCACCGGTGTGCAGCGTCACGTGGATCAGGATCTCGTCGCCCCCCAGATACCCCGAGAGCTTCTCCAGTTCCGCATCGGGCAGCAGACGCGGGTAGACCTCCTGACTCCCGAATCTGATGACCACCTTCTCCTGGTCGATGTCGGTGTACTCCGAGCACTTTCCGATGGCCATGGCCACCCGACCCCAGTTGGGATCGGCGCCGTACACCGCGGTCTTCACGAGGGGTGAGTTCACTATCGACTTGGCCACCCGGCGGGCCTGGAGACGGTCCCGGGCCCCGTCCACGGTGACCACGAGCAGTTTGGTCGCACCCTCCCCGTCGGCCGCGGTCTGTCGGGTCAGGTCCAGGGCGACGGCGTGGAGGGCGTCCTCGAGGGCCTGCTCGTCGACGGGCCCCGACGCACCGGATGCCATCACCACCGCCGTGTCCGAGGTGGAGGTGTCGGTGTCGATGCTGACGGCGTTGAAGGTCACGTCGATGACCCGGCGCCACATGGCGTCGAGCCTCTCGGGGGCGATCTCGGCGTCGGTGAACACCAGGGTGATCAGGGTGGCCATGTCGGGTTCGATCATGCCCACTCCCTTGGACAGACCCACGACCCGGGCCCCACCCACCGTGGCCCCGGAGGTCTTGGGGTGGGTGTCGGTGGTCATCATCGCCGTGGCCGCCGCCACCGCGTCGACGCCCACCGCGGGCCAGGACGCCCCATCGAACCATGAGCGGACCTTGGCCATCGGATAGGGACGGCCGATCACCCCGGTGGACGCGATCGCCACCTCTGCGGGGTCACAACCGGTGAGGGCCGCGGTCAGGGCCACCACCTCCCGGGCGTTGTCCATGCCCCGCTCGCCCGTGGCCACGTTGGCGTTCTGGGCTATGACCACCACAGCTCTCCCCCGGCCCGAAGCGGTGTTCTCCCTCGAGAGCAGCACACTGGGTCCGGCGAAGGTGCTCCGCGTGTACAGCCCCGAGACCGTCGCCGGACGATCGCAGGCGACTATGAGGATGTCGTCACGATCGGACTTGATGCCGATCCGGCCGACGGTGGCGGTGAAGCCGAGGGGGAACTCGACGGGAGATGAGGTCACGGTCCCAGCCTAGAGCGGGGCCCGAAGGGGGTTCACTCCCATTCGATGGTCCCCGGCGGCTTGGAGGTCACGTCGTAGACCACACGGTTCACCCCGTCCACCTCGTTGATGATCCGGTTCGACATGGTCGCCAGGAGCTCATGGGGAAGGCGGGCCCAGTCGGCGGTCATGGCGTCCTCACTGGTCACGGCCCGAATGATCACCGGGCGGGCATAGGTCCTCTCGTCACCCATGACCCCCACCGAACGGATGTCGGCCAGCACCGCGAACGCCTGCCAGATCTCCCGCTCCAGCCCCGCCGCCCGGATCTCCTCACGGACGATGGCGTCGGCGTGCTGGAGGATTCCCACCTTCTCCCGGGTCACCTCCCCGATGATCCTCACCCCGAGGCCCGGACCCGGGAAGGGCTGCCGCCAGACGATCTCGTCGGGGAGCCCCAGCTGTGATCCGACCTCGCGCACCTCGTCCTTGAACAGGTCCCGCAGGGGTTCGACCAGCTCGAGCTCCATGTCCTCGGGCAGGCCGCCGACATTGTGGTGGCTCTTGATGGTGGCGGCCTGGCCCGCCCCCGACTCGATGACATCGGGATACAGGGTCCCCTGAACGAGGAACCTGGCGTCGGTGACCCCGCCGGTGGTGCGCTCGAAGATCCGGATGAACTTCTCCCCGATCGTCTTGCGCTTGTCCTCGGGGTCGGTGATTCCCTCCAGGGCGTCGAAGAACTCGTCCTCGGCCCGGACGTGGATCAGTTCGATGCCCTGGGTGCGCTGGAACGTCTCCACCACCTGCTCGCCCTCGCTCTGGCGCATCAGCCCGGTGTCCACGAAGACACAGGTGAGCTGGGGTCCGATCGCCCGGTGGACCAGGGCGGCGGCCACCGCCGAGTCCACTCCACCGGAGAGTCCGCAGATGGCCCGGCCCTCACCCACCTGGGCCCGGATGGCGGCCACCGACTCCGCGATGATGTCGGTCGTGGTCCAGTCCGCCCCCAGTCCACAGATGTCGTGGAGGAATCTCTCGATCAGTCTCTGGCCGAGGGGGGTGTGGTTCACCTCCGGATGGAACTGGACCGCGTAGAGACCCTTCTCGGGGTTCTCCATCATCGCCACCGGCGCGTCGGCGGTGCTTCCCGTCACCTCGAAGCCGGGCGGTACCTCCACCACGGCGTCGAAATGGCTCATCCACACCGACTGGATCTCCGCCACGTCGTGGTCGAACAGCGCGGTGGAGGCGCTCTTGCGCAGCTCCGTTCGGCCGTACTCGGCCCGGCCCGTCCGGTCCACCCGACCACCGGTCTGGGCGGCCATGAGCTGGGCCCCGTAGCAGATGCCGAGAATCGGTATCCCCAGTTCGTAGATCGCCGGATCCAGTTGGGGAGCGCCCTCGACATGCACCGACTTGGGCCCCCCACTGAGGATCAGGGCGGCGACCCCACGGGCCGAGATCTCCTCAGCGGTGACCGTGTGGGCCACGATCTCGCTGTACACGGAGGCCTCTCTCACCCGGCGGGCGATCAACTGGGCGTACTGGGCCCCGAAGTCGACGACGAGAACTGTCTTGTGCTGCGCGCTGATGGCCATGATCGGCCCGGTCTCCGTTCGGGGGACGCTCTGGGGAAGATCAGATCCTACGACCCGGCGACACCGGATCCTGCAATACCCCCTCAACCGGCGTCACGGTTCCCTCGGGCTCGACGGGTGCCGAGGTCTCGTGGCCCAGGAGAGCTCTCAGCCGGTCGGCGTCACCCAACCATGCACCGAAGTCGTCCAGGGGCATGGGACGGCCCATGTGGAAACCCTGGGCCAGGTCGCAGTGGAACTCGCGCAGCAGGTCGTAAGACTCCTGATCCTCGACGCCCTCGGCCACGACCTCCATCCCCAGATCGTGGGCCAGGTCGATGGTGGATCTCACTATGGTCAGGTCCGAGGCGTCCCCGGCGAGGTGCTGTACGAAGGAGCGGTCGATCTTGAGGGCGGTGGCGGGCAGACGTCTCAGGTAGCTCAGCGAGGAGTAGCCGGTCCCGAAGTCGTCGAGGTAGATCGGGAAGCCCCGCTCGGCCAGGTCGGACAGCACCCCTATGACCATGTCCCACTCGGTCATCACCGCCTCCTCGGTGACCTCCACCCCGAGCATCGCCGTCGGGAGGCCGGCGGCCTCCACCCTCCGCTGCAGCCGGGCCGGTAGGCCGACGTCGAGGAGGTCGGTGGGGGACAGATTGAGAGCGATCTCCAGCGAGGCCGCCGCCGGATGGACGAGGGTGAGCTTCCTCCGGGCGGCGACCACCATCTCCACCACCTGCTCGGAGATCTCGCTGATCATTCCGGCCGACTCGGCCAGGGAGATGAACTCGTCGGGGGGTATGAACCCGAGCTCCCGGTGCTGCCAGCGAATCAGCGCCTCCGCTCCCACCACCCGACCACTGGCGAGCTCGAGCTTGGGCTGGAACCACATCTCGAAGTCCTCGTGGTCCAGGGCCTGGCGTACCTCCCCCATGAGCAGGAGACGGCGCCTCAGGGCCCGGTCGACATCGGCGTCGTACACCGCATGACCCGAGATGGTGTCCGCGGCACGGGTCAGGGCCATTTCCGCCCAGCGCAGGAGCGTGGGGCCCTCCTCGGCCCGCAGCGAGGCGTCGGAGATACCCACACCGGCCCGTACGCGGAGCTCCACCGACATCGACGTCAACTTCACCGGCCCACTCAGGACCGAAGCCACCTTCTGGGCCAGGGCCTCGGCCCGGGGAACCATCTCTCCCTCCAGGAGCAGGGCGAAGGTGTCCTCCTCGAGGCGGGCCACCAGCCGGACCCCGTCGGTCAGATCGTCCTCGAGGATCCGGCTGACGGCAACCACGAGCTGGTTGGCGATGTCATAGCCGAACGTGTTGCTGATGCGGCGGAACCCGACGATTCCGACCGTGACCACCGCCAGAGCGTCCCCCGCCGCCAGCAGCCTCTTCACCTCACCGGTGAACCTCATCCGGTTGGCCAGTCCGGTCAGTCCACAACTCAGGGCCGCCATCTCCAGCTCCCCCACCGTTATGCCCCGGCCCAGAGCGGTACCGAATCGGGGCACGGCCTGGCCGGCCCTCAGCATCGTCAGCGCCCGGGGACGCCGGCGGAGCCCCCGGTGAAGACGCAGCACCAGATGCATCACCTTCTCCGTACCG
>DRKF01000300.1 GCA_011051915.1 Acidimicrobiales bacterium
AGTCGCCGCCGAATGAACCTACCGGTTGATGGGGGACCGGGAGTCCTTGCCGCCGGCCGACCACGCCCGGACACCCCGGGCCAGGGCCGCCACCAGGGCATCCAGATGGGGACCGGTCCACGTCGGGGGGCGGGGCCCCCAGAGGATGGGGCTCATACCCCGAACCCGCGGCGGCAGTTCGATCTGCACCCCGCCGTGGCGGGGCCGGTTGACCGGGTTCCGGGGATGGAGCCCCCGGAGTTCGCGGGGGATGAGATCGAGGTCGGTGATGATCTCGTAGTGCCCCAGGGCCGGGATCATCTGGACGGCCAGGTGCTCGGCGAGTTGCCGGTTGGAGCCGCCCAGGAGGATGCTGCGGTGGAGTTCGGGACGGCCGTACCCGTGGATCGCCACCGCTACGTCGACGTGGTCGAGGAACAGCCCGAGGGCCTCGGAAGCCTCGGGACCGATCAGATGGGAGGGGATGTGGATCGGGTCGGGGTCGGTCTGGCACATCCGGTAGAGCGACGCCCCGGTGATGGCGGCGACCCGCTCGGCGACCTGCTCGGTGTGTCGCTCGAGGGTTCCACCGTGGAATGCCATCAGCCCGATGGGGGAGCCCAGGGTCACGGTCTCGGTGACCCCCGGACCGGCGAGGAGGGAGCGGAACTCAGCCCCCGACCCGGGTCTCGGCATCCTGTGGGGGTTCGGCGATCTCGGAGGTTCCGGCGGCGGGGGTTGTTTCGGTGAGTTGGGAGGCTTCGGTGACCGGTGGGGGTTCGGTGGCCGCCACCACGGGACGGGCGGTTCGGGAGCTGGTGGGACGGGCCAGCACGTAGAGCAGGGCCGCCGACACGATGATCGCCAGCAGCAGACCCACCCGGGTTCCGCCGGTGGAGCGGATCCAGTTGGCGGCGCTGGAACTCAGGCTGTCGACCCAGCGGACCGGACCGCGGATTCCCGAATCACCGGACACGTTCTGCAGGTCGAGGATCCAGAAGTAGATGGTGTAGACGCCGGCCAGGATCAGCAGCACGGCCGCGGCCCGATCGACGTGTTGCATGGCCCGTCTGAGGCCGTGCAGCAGGGACTGACGGGCCAGGGCCAGGCTGACCGTCAGGGCCATCAGTACCAGGGTCATACCGGCGGCGTAGGCGAAGAAGCTCACCACCCCCGCCCCCAGGCCGTCGACACCGGTGAGGACCACGATGAAGGTGGGCAGGGCGCACGAGAGGGAGGCGATGGCGTAGGAGATGCCGAACAGGAACAGCGACCTCAGGTCCCGACCGTCGGTGCCCTTCTCCAGCTTGGGCAGGGCCACGGTGAGCTTGAATCCCGCCAGCATGGCCAGACCCAGTCCGATCATGGCGGCGCCGATCAGGATCGCCACCCAGGGGATCCGTTCCCTGATGCTGCTCACCCCGATGGTGACCAGGGTGCCGGTGAAGCCGAACACCAGCAGGAAACCCAACGAAACAGTGGAGCCGGTGATGAGGGCCCGTCCGACGCTGGCCCGGGCGTCGCCTTCGGAGCGGGACTCGATGCCCATGAAATAGGAGAGGTAGGCGGGGAGCATGGCGAAGCCGCAGGGATTGACCGTGGCCACCAGTCCGGCGGCGAAGGCGAAGGCGATGGGTGCGTTGAACATGGTCAGACCCCGATCCGGTGGTGCCGGGTGTTCGAGTGTGGTGTGGTCGGATCAGCCATCGAACTGCACTCCGTACAACTCGGTGAGACGCCCCCGCAGTTGTTCGGCGGTCATCTCCCCGATGTGGGTGTCGAGGACCTCGCCCTCGGGGCTGATGAACACCGTAGTCGGCATACCCAGACCGTTGAACTTCTGGAGCAGTTCACCGCTGGTGTCCAGCCCGGTGGGATAGGTGACCCCGGTGCGGGCCACGATCTCGGTGGCCGGTCGGGCCCCTTCCTCGGCCAGCCCGACGAAGGCCACCTCTCCGAGGGTTTCCTGGGAGACCCCCTCGAAGGCGGGCATCTCCGCCACACAGGGACCGCACCACGAGGCGAAGAAGTTCAGGACCAGCGGCTTGCCCGCATAGGTCCCCAAGGAGGCTTCCTGCCCGTCCAGGGTGGGGTAGGTGATCTGGTGGATCTCGCTGGCCTCGGCGTCGCTCTTGAACAGGCTGACGGCCAGGGCGGCGACGGCGGCGACCATGACCAGAACAACCACTCCGATGGCCAGGATCCGGGGCGTACCCAGGGGGCCGTCCGGGGCGGCGGGCCGGGGGTCGGTGATCTCTTCGCTCGGGTCCATCGGGAGATACTCCTGGTCGTCCGGATGAAGTTGTAACTCCCCAGACGACGCTAGCGTTCCGTGTTTCTGCCCGGGCCGACTTCTCGGCCCCTGGGGGGCCTCGAACAGGCGCCGGTCGGCCCTCCTCCCCAGGGTGGGGGCCCCTGCCCCACCGGGGCTGTGTTGGCGCCACGAGTTCGCGACACCTTCGGTGTCGTTCATGCGTGGATGGCGCATTTCCCTCGGTCGGCGTGGCCTCCCTCGTACCGGGGGCCTCGAACAGGCGCCGGTCGGCCCTCCTCCCCAAGGTGGGGCCCCAACCCCACCGGGGCTGTGTTGGCGCCACGAGTTCGCGACACCTTCGGTGTCGTTCATGCGTGGATGGCGCATTTCCCTCGGTCGGCGTGGCCTCCCTCGTACCGGGGGCCTCGAACAGGCGCCGGTCGG
>DRKF01000301.1 GCA_011051915.1 Acidimicrobiales bacterium
CTGGTGGAGACGGTCGGGGTGGGCCAGTCCGAGACCACCGTGGCCGAGATGGTCGACTTCTTCCTGCTCCTGCTGGCCCCCGGAGGCGGGGACGAACTCCAGGGCATCAAGAAGGGAGTCATCGAACTCGCCGACATGATCGCGGTGAACAAGGCCGACGGCGCCAACGCCGACCGGGCCCGGGCCACCGTCGCCGACTACGGAGCCGCCCTGCGGCTGCTGACCCCGGCCGAGTCGTGGTGGACCCCACCGGTGGTGCCGTGTTCGGCCCTCACCGGCGAGGGTGTTGACGAGGTCTGGGGGCTGATAGAACGCCACCACGAGCTGGCGGTGGCCAACGGCAAGCTGGACACCCGCCGACGCCGCCAGAGAGTCCAGTGGATGTGGTCCACCATCGACGACACCCTCATGCGGGCCGTCCGCCACCACCCCGCCGTGGCTGACGCCCTCCCCGGGCTGGTCGAAGCCGTGGAGAACGACGAAACAACCCCCACCGCCGCCGCCGAGAAAGCCCTGAAAGCCTTCGGCCTCGACCAAGCCCCCGAATAGGTCGGGATACTCGCTCAGCTCCGAGCCAGCCAACCCGACCACCTCCTGACCTCCACTCCCGGGAGGCCTCGAATCGTGACCGACCGGGCTCCGGTGTGCCCGTCGAGCGGTACCATGGGCGGTCGCGGGCCTCGGGATCGGAGAACCAATGAGGTCAAGGCGAACGGTGGGAACCACCCTGGCGATTCTGCTGGCGCTCACCATCGCGGCGGTGGTTCCCGGCGGTGTGCCGGCGGTGTGCCGGCGGCGGGTACTCCTGGTCCTGGTCCCCGACCGGCAGCGGGCACGCCTGACCCTGCTGCTCAACCGTTGGCAGCGTCGGCGGCCGATCCGACGGTGGCGATCGTGTCGTGGCCTTCCGGCGACGGCTATGTCGTGGTGAGCCGCTCGGGGAAGCTGTGGGCGTTCGGTTCGGGGAGGGACCTGGGTTCCCCCGAGGGGCTCGGGGTCGATCTGGTCGACGTTCGCACCTCTTCTGTGGGTTCGGGGTACTGGATGTTCGGTTCCGACGGCGGGGTGTTCGCCTACGGCGACGCCGCCTTCCACGGATCCGCCGCCACCCTGCCCCTACGGGAGCCCATCGTGGGGGCCTCCCCCACCTCCGACGGGACCGGCTACTGGCTCGTCGCGGCCGACGGCGGGGTGTTCGCCTACGGCGACGCCGCCTTCCACGGATCCGCCGCCACCCTGCCCCTGCGAGAACCCATAGTAGGTATGAGCCCCACACCCGGCGGCCTCGGGTACTGGCTCGTGGCCGCCGACGGTGGCGTGTTCGCCTACGGCGACGCCGGATTCTTCGGTTCGGCCGCCACCCTGCCCCTGGTCGCCCCGATCATCGGGATGCTGCCCACCCCGACCGGAGGCGGCTACTGGTTGTTCGCCTCCGACGGCGGGGTGTTCGCCTACGGCGACGCCGGGTTCTTCGGTTCGGGGGCGACAACCGGTGAGGTGTTCACCTCGATGGCTCCCACCCCCGATCGTGACGGTTACCGCCTGCTGACCGCATCGGGGCGGGTGTCGGTTTTCGGTTCGGCCACCGACCTGGGTTCGCCGGCCGACTCCCTGCCGGTCTGCGATCCCTACCCGGCGGGCACCTGGCCCACCCTCGACGTGTCGGCCCTGCCCGTCGATCCCCGCTCCGACGCCTACATCGCGTCCATCGGCGCCTCGGGGAACCTCCACCCGGACTTCGGCACCGTCTGGAACGGGGCGCCCAACGGCATCCCCTATGTCGAGGTCGACGACTCGACTCCGCGGCGGGCTGTCACGTTCCTCTACGACGACGAGAGCGATCCCGGCCCCTACCCCATCCCCGACGACGCTCCGATCGAGGGCGGCCCGACCTCCGACGGTGACCGTCACGTCCTGATGGTCGACACCGGCAACTGCGTCCTCCACGAGCTGTTCGACGCCCGACCCCCGGCCACACCCGGCGGGGTCTGGACGGCAGGCTCGGGGGCCCGTTTCGACATGTCCACCTGGGCCCTGCGACCCGAGGGCTGGACCTCGGCCGATGCGGCCGGGCTGCCGATCTGGCCCCTGCTGGTGCGCTACGACGAGGTGGCCGCCGGAAGCATCGACCATGCCATCCGCATGACCGTGCCCCGCACCCAGGCTGCCTACGTCCATCCCGCCACCCATCTGGCCTCGTCGGACACAGACCCCGACCTGCCCCCCATGGGCCTGCGTCTGAGGCTCAGAGCCGACTTCGACGTTTCGGATTTCCCACCCGAGGTCCGGGTCATCCTCACCGCCATGAAGACCTACGGGGTGATCGTGGCCGACAACGGCTCGGCCTGGTTCATCTCCGGTGCCCCCGACCCCCGCTGGGACGACGAGGCCCTGGCCACCCTGCGAAACGTCCCCGGCTCCGCCTTCGAGGTGGTCGACACCGGCGAACAGCTCCGGCCCTGAGAACCACGCCCGCCACCGGACCCGCCCGGCCGCCTCCCGGCCGGCGAACAGCTCACACCCCGGGACCGGCAACGAATCGTCGGGCCCCGGCGAACACCGCTTCCCGGCCGGCGAACAGCTCACACCCCGGCGTTGGCGCCGATTCTGTTAGACCCTTGCCATGACCATCGAAGACCTGACCGCCCGGGCAGTCGAGCTCGACTCGGCCGACCCGCTGGCCCCCTGTGCCTCGGAGTTCCTCCCCACCCGTGACGGTCTCACCTACCTGGACGGGAACTCCCTGGGCCGGCCCCTGGCCGCCTCCCGGGAGGCGGTGCTGGAGGTGCTGGACTCGCAGTGGGCCGGGGACCTGATCGAGTCCTGGAACACCTGGATAGGCCTGTCCCGCTCCATCGGAGATCGCCTGGCCGTCACCTGCCTGGGGGCGTCGGAGGGCACCACCGTCATCAGCGACTCGACCAGCGTGAACATCTACAAGCTGGCCTTCGCCGCCCTCGATGCCCGTCCGGACCGCCCGGACATCGTCGCCGACGCCAACGAGTTCCCCACCGACCTCTACGTGCTGGACGGCCTGGCCCGGGCCCGGGGCGGCCGGCTGCGC
>DRKF01000302.1 GCA_011051915.1 Acidimicrobiales bacterium
GACGGCACCGCGTGTGTGAACGACGCCATCGGGGCCGCTCTGAACATCGAACCCGAGAGCGCCGCTTCGGCGGCCCTGCCCGCCCGCATCGCCGTCGACTTCGTCATCGAGAACTTCTCGCCCTCCGACATCCTGACCTCACTCCAGGCGTGGGGGGATCTGGGCCACATCTTCGGCCAGCCCGGGGTGGACTGGACCCTGGCCTCGATGGACCGCCGGGTGGGACCGGCAACCGCGGTGGCCAATCCGAACTTCGACGGGGTGACCGACATCGAGCTGTTCGCCCCCGGATCGGCCCTGGGACCGAACGAAACCGTGCTCATGCGGGCGGTGATCGTGCTCAACACACCGGGGGTCTACCGAGCCCAGTTCGGAACCATCGGCACGAACCCGCGGGGCATCATCTTCGGCGACACCTCCACCGCCGGTCTGGATCCCGACGGGACCGACAACGACCACTCGCCCGACGAACTGGAGGTGACCGTCGTCGACCTCGAGGGAGCGATCCGCGGCACCGTCTTCGAGGACACCGACGGAAACGGGGTGCAGGACGCCGGGGAGGCGGTCAAGGGTGGGATCACCGTCGTCGTCACCCTGCCCGACGGCACCCGCAAGACGACGACCAGCAACGCCCTGGGCCAGTTCGTGATCGGGGCCCTGCTGCAGGGCGACTTCCGGGTACAGGCCGAACCACCGACATCGTGGACCACCACCACACCCGAGCAACAGGTCACCCTGGCCCTGGGCCAGGACGTCGACGTCGGGCTCATCGGTGTCCGACGGCCCGACGTGGACCTGGCGATCGACGTGAAGCTGATCGACACCCCGACCCATCTCAGCGACGTCGACTGGCAGATAACCGTCAGCAACATAGGAACCCTGGCCGACAACGGTCCCGTCACCCTCGACATCACCCTGGAGAAGGGACTGGACACCCCGATCGCCAACGGCAACGGCTGGACCTGCGTTCCCAACGGGATCCAGCTCAACTGCTCGATTCCGCTGGTCGTGAACCCCGGTACGAGTGTGGCCACGGTGGCTCTCCGCACCCGGGTGATCGCCAACGAGACCGAGGTGGTGAGGTTGAGCGGTTCGGTCTCGGGCTCCGGATTCGACCCGGTGACGACCAACAACACCGCCGAGGACCAGGACGTGGTGGTGGAGGGGATGGCCGCCACCGGTCTGGAGACACCCGGGAAGCTGGCCCTGGCCCTGGGCCTGATCATGCTAGGAGCGGCCCTGCTGGGCTGGTCGAGGCGGCTGGCGGCCCCACTCCGCTGACAAGGGCCCCGCTGGGCCCGCCCTGCTGGGGTCAGGGTTCGGTCAGTTCCACGGGCTGGGCGTCGTCGAGGGTCCACCGACCCAGTCCCGGCATGAGCCGGGCGATGGCCAGGGCACCCACGATGCAGAAGACCCCGCCGGACACCGCCGAGGCCCGGACCCCGGCCAGGGCCGCCACCCCACCGGCCTCGGCGTCACCGAGGCGCGGTCCGCCCGTGACGACCGCAATGTGAACCGCCGACAGTCTTCCCCGCAGCGAATCGGGAACCGTGAGGTGGAGGATCGTGGTGCGGAACACCGCCGACACGACGTCGGCCGCCCCCGCCAGGGCCAGGAACACCAGGGCCAGCGGCAGCCAGGTGGTGATTCCGAACAGGGCGATCGAGAGCCCCCAGGCGACCACGGCCCAGATCACGGCCCGGCCCTGACGGTGCACCCTCGGTATCCAGCCGCTCATCAGGGCGCCGAGCAGGGCGCCGGCACCCGGTGCCGCGTACAGCAGACCGACCACGGCGTCGCCCCCTCCGAAGACCCTCAGACCCATCTCGGGGAAGAGACTCCGCGGCAGGCCGAACACCATGGCGTTGACATCCACGATGAACGTGCCCTGCAGGGCCTGACGTCCCTTGAGGAACCGAAGCCCCTCCTGCAGCGACCGGAGTCCGGCCCGACGTCCGCCACCGAACGGGGGCATGGCCTTCATGGCCATCACGGTGAGGGTGGCGAGGACGAAGGTGGCCACGTCCACCCAGTAGGCGGCACTCACACCGGAGCGGGCGATCAGCACTCCGGCCACCGCCGGTCCGACCACCCCCGCCAGTTGGAAACTGATCTGGGACAGTGAGTTGGCAGCCACCAGGTGTTCACGCCGGACCAGGTTGGGGATGACGGCGTTACGGGTCGGGGAATCGACTCCCGACACCCCCGCCTGCAGTGCGGTCAGCACGTAGATGGGCCACAGGGCGTTGGCCCCCGCACCGTTGACGGCCAGGCCGAGACTGGTGGCCAGCATCAGCACCTGGGAGACGATCAGTACCCTTCGACGGTCGTAGGCGTCGGCGATCGTGCCCCCCAGCAGGGATCCGATCAGCAGGGGTGGGAACTGGGCCAGACCAAGCAGCCCCACCGCCAGGGTGGAGTGGGTGATACCGAAGACCTGGATGGGAGCCGCCACGACCGTGAGCTGGGTCCCCAGGCCCGAGACGACCCGGCCACCGTAGAGCAGACGGAACTCACGCGACGCCCGCAGCGGGGTGACGTCGACCATGATCCTCGAGTCCCCGGCCATCGCCAGCACGATAGAGGCACGGGGATCGGCTCGTGCGTTCCGGGGCGTATAGGGTTCAGACCGTCGGAGCCGCCCAGGTCATCGCCCGGAAAGCGGTCGAGCCGGCAGCGGTCGGTTAAATGGCGGTCGGAGCAATGACGGTCGAGTTGGCAGCGGTCGGATCAGTGGCGGTCGAATCAATGGCGGTCGGATCAGCATGGAGCACACGTGGGTGAGTTGAGTCGTCGGGTGAAGGAGACGGCATCACAGACCGAGGACCAGGTGCCCCGGCTCTCCCCCCGCGAGGCCAAGCGGGCCGAGAAGGCCGCCGCCGCCGAGGCAGCCCGTCTGGCCAAGGAACGCACCCGTGAGGCCAAGAGGGCCGAGGCCGTGCGCGTCGCCGAGCTGGGGCAGATCGTGAACACCCTACGGTCCTCACTCAAGGACACCGGCGACGCCGGTACCCAGGGATTTCGCCGTGGGGCCGAGTTCAGGTCGTCGCGCCGACTCCGGCTGGGCCGCCGGCCGCGGGGCTGGATCATCGGCTCCACTCCCCTGATGCTGGGGCTTCCCCAGGGGCCGGTGGAGGCCGCGGTGCAGCTCCTGCTGCTGGTCGACGGTCGTGTCTACGCCGCCATCGACGGCGTGATCGGTGCCCGCTACCGATTCGGTCAGGACGATCCCCCCAAGACCGACTGGATCATGCAGACCGAGGTGTGGCGCCAGGTCGAGGACACGGTTCCCGAGACGGTCGGCCGGCTTGTCGGCAGCCTCGACCTGACCTGGCCACTCGACTGACCCACCGGTACCGGACGTCCACCCGATGGCTCGTGGCCGTTTCGCCCCGACCCCCAGTGGCGACCTGCACCTGGGGAACCTCAGAACGGCGTTGGTGGCGTGGCTGTTCGCCCGCGGCTCGGGCTCGGAGTTCGTGCTGCGGGTCGAGGATCTCGATCCCGACACCACCACCACCGGCTTCGCGGTCCGTCAGCTCCAGCAGCTGAGAGCCATCGGAATCGACTGGGACGGTGAGGTGGTGCACCAGTCGCAGCGGCGCCCGCGCCACCAGGCCGCCCTGGCCGAACTCGAGCGCCGGGATCTGGTGTATCCCTGCTACTGCACACGGAGGGAGATCCGCCAGGCCGTCCGGGCCCCGCACAGCCGCCCGGGCTATCCGGGCACATGCCGGAATCTGGACACCGCCGCTCGGCGCCGCCTGGAATCGGAGGGACGCCGCCCGGCGCTCAGATTGCGCTCCACGGGGCTCGAGATCCGGTTCGAGGACGAACTGGCCGGATCGGTCGGCGCCCCCGTAGATGACGTCGTCGTGAGGCGCAACGACGGCATCGTGGCCTACAACCTGGCGGTGGTGGTCGACGACGCCGATCAGGGGGTGGAGATGGTCGTCAGGGGTGACGATCTCATAGCGGCCACCCCGGCCCAGATCGTGCTGGCCGGAGCCCTGGCGATCACCCCGCCCCGGTACGCCCACGTTCCCCTGGCACTGGGGCCCGGTGGAGCCCGCCTGGCCAAACGGGACGGCGCCGTGACCCTTTCCGACCTGGCGGCCGGGGGGTACGATCCAGCGGCGGTTCGGGCCCTGCTGGCATGGAGCCTGGGCCTGTCCGAGAGAGGCGAGCCGGTGACCATGGATGATCTGATCGACCGCTTCGACCCCGCCGCCATCCCCAGGGACCCCTGGACCGTGGAAGCGGACATCCTGGCCCCATCGGAGCCGACCGCCTCCGATGGCTGACTCCGCCGAGACCGGCGGTCCCCGGGCGGAGAAAGCGGCATGGCGACGCTGGGCCCACCGGGTCGCCGTCCCCGTGTCCGAGGCCGAGGCCGAGGCGGTCAGGGCGAACCTGGCCCGTTTCCTGGGCCCGATCGAGGGGGTGGTCGTCTCCTACGACGCCCTTCCCGGTGAGGTCGATCCCGAACCGGTCCTGGTCGCGAGGGGCCCCGAACGTTGGGCCCTGACCCGGACACCTCCCTCGGGCGGATTGACCATCAACCTCGTCACCAGTGGTCTGGAACGCCATCGGTTCGGCTTCCGCCAACCGGTCCCCACGGCTCCGGTGGTGCCCGACGCCGAGGTGGGCGCGATCCTCGTACCGGGACTGGCGTTCGACCGGACCGGTATCCGCCTGGGTCACGGGGCGGGATACTACGACCGGCTGCTGGCCAGATTCTCCGGCCGTGTTCCCCTGGTCGGAGTGGGATCCTGGGCCACGATCGTCGAGCGTCTTCCCTTCGAGGGCCACGACGTGGCCCTCACCCACCTGGTCACCGAGTCGGGAACAGAACCGACCGGGAGCGGTACCGGCGCCCGCGATCGGTAACCTGCCGGCGTGAGAATCCTCGTAACCAATGACGACGGCATCGACTCGGTGGGCCTCCATGTTCTGGCCCGGGCGATGACCCGCCACGGCCATGTGACCGTGGCCGCTCCCGACTCCGAGTACTCCGGGGCCAGCGCGGCGTTCGGGGCCCTGCACGTGATGCAGCCCGAGATGCACCGGGTCGATCTGGACGGAGTCGACGAGGCCTGGTCGATCACCGGGCCACCCGGGCTCTGCGTGATGTTCGCCCGTCTCGGGGCCCTGGGCGATCCCTTCGATCTGGTGATCGCCGGGATCAACCCGGGCAGCAACGTCGGCCGTTCGGTGTACCACTCGGGAACTGTCGGGGCGGCGGTCACCGCCCGCAACGGCGGTATCCACGGCATCGCCGTCAGCCAGGCGGTCGAGCACTGGGGTGTCGAGGGTCAGGGCTGGGAGGACGTGCTCGCCATGCAGAAGTGGCACTCGGCCGCCGAGGTGGCCGATGCCGCCGTGGCCGGCTTCATCGCCGATCCCCCGACTGAACCCTCGGTACTGAACCTGAACGTTCCCAATCTCGAGGTCGCCGAGATGGCCGGTTGGCGGATGACCGAGGTCGGGGTCATCCCTCCCCGCACCATGTCCCGAGCGGTGAGGACCCCCAAGCCCGGCCACGACGGAAGCTACCGGGTCAAGATGGAGTGGGGAGATCCCGTCGATCTACCGGTCGAAACCGACGCCGGGGCCGTGATGCACGGATACGTCTCGGTGACCTGGATTAGTCGCTACGAGGCGGTTGAACCCGAGGGAGCGGGATCAACGGTCAAGGCCATCGACGCCCTGCTCGGCGGCTGATCCGCTCAACGGAGTCACGGTTCAGGGGTTCAGGTTCAACCCCTGACCGGCCAGGACGACAGCGGCGGCGTTGCGACCCGACGCCCCCCAGACCCCGGCTCCGGGGAAGGTGGCGGCACCGGTCAGGAACAGGCCTTCCACCGGGGTCTCGTAGCGACTGAGTTCGGGGTCGACTCCCCTCAGGGCCGCCACCGGGCCGCCGGCGAACGCCGGTGCGTGCCCCCGGTGGAGATTGAACTGCTCCTCGTAGTCCGGTGGGGTCATGACCCGCCACCGTCGAACCGATTCGAGGAATCCGGGCTCGCAGATGTCGGCGAAGAGCTCCAACCACCTCTGCGGCTCACGGGTGGCCTTCCAGCCCTCCTTCAACGAGTAGGGCGTGAAGAGAACTTCCAGGCTGAGGACATGATCGCCGGTCGGGCCCCCCACCCGGAGCGTCGGATCCAGGGCCGAGGCGATGTTGGCGAAGACCAGAGGGCGTTCGGCCACCTCGCCGGTGCCGATGAGACGGTGGGCCCGGTCCATGCCGGCCAGGTCCGGCGACACCAGCACCGTCGGTCCCCAGAGCGGATCCACACCGAGCTCGCCGGGTCGGGCCCGGGCGGTGTCCCTGAGTACCGGCAACTCGCCGATGACGGCGTCGATCTTGGATTCGTAGCCCTCCCGGACCGGGCGACCCAGCCACTTGCGGTGGAGGTCGGCCAGGGCGGGAATCCCCCCACCCACCCATTCCACGAACAGGTCCCGGGGGTCACAGGCCACCACGACCACCCCCGCCTCCAGCTCGGTGCCGTCCCCCAGGACCACCCCGCGTATGCGGTCGCCCTCGACCAGTACCCGTTGCACCGGGGAGGACGTCCTGATCTCACCTCCGGCGGCCAGGAGGGCCGCGGCGGTGGTGGCGGGCACCATCCCGCTGCCTCCGCGGGGACGTCCCACCCCGTGCAGGCTCTTCAGCGCGTAGCCGACGGCACCCAGACCACTGCCGGGTGACTCCGGTGAGATACCCCACACGGCGGGACCGGAGTGCACGACGGGCGCCATGACCTCCTCGGTGTCGAAGAACGACCTGAGCACCTGGGCCGCCGACCTCCGGCTCCATCTGAGGAGGGTGGCCACTCCCCGGCCGCGGGAACGCAGAGCGCTGCGGGCGGCCCGACCCGGGGTGGGTGTCCCCTGGGACATCTCCAGGATCAACCTCGCCACAGGCAGAGCGGCCCGGTGGTACCTGCGGTAGTTGTCGACCTCGCCGGGGTGGGTCAGCGACAGTGACTCCAGGGTCCGTTCCAGGTCGCTGAAGATGTACCAGGGGTTGGCCCCGCTCCAGTTCAGGGCCAGGGATCCGGGCTCGACATCGATGTACTCGAGCCCGTGAGCGGCCAGCTCCAGCTCCTCGGCGATCGGGGTCGTCCGGAAGGCGATGTGATCGCAGTTGCAGATGTTGACCCGGGCCCCGATGGCGTCGACGGTCGACGCGCATCCCCCGACCTCCGTCCGGGCCTCGACCACCGTGGTGGCCAATCCGGCCCGGGCCAGGTAGGCGGCGCAGATCAGGCCGTTGTGGCCTCCTCCAACGACTATGGCGTCGACCTGTTCGTCCATACCGCGAGTCTCCCCCACCGGGAGGGTGTCTTCCCCATTCCCGGAGGGCGACCCCGGAGGGACCGGCGCTAGGTTGAATCCATGACACGGAACCTCGCCGAGTTGAGAGCCCCCCAGGTCGCAGAGCTGATCTCGGAGGACTCGATCCTCATCCAACCTCTGGGGGCCATCGAACAGCACGGCCCCCACCTCCCCCACAACGTCGACCTGCTGGTCGCCGACGCCGTCTCCCAGGCTGTGGTCGATCGCTTCGGCGACGATCTGGACCTGTGGCTGCTCCCACCCCTGGCCTACACCCGATCCACCGAGCACGCCTGGTCCCCGGGAAGTGTGTGGCTGTCAGCGGAGACGTTGACGGCCGTGCTCGGGGATCTGGGCCGTTCGCTGGCCCTGCTGCCCGCCCGTCGGCTCGTCTTCCTCAACGGCCACGGTGGGAACAGCTCGCTGCTCAATGTCATATGTCGGAAGCTACGCCTGGAGCACGACCTGCTGACGTTCCTGATGCATCCGGCGGTGCCACCCGACCAGGGGGGCGCCAGCGCCCCGTCCGAACTGGGTATGGGGGTGCACGGAGGAGCCGACGAGACGTCGATCATGCTCCACCTCCGTCCCGACCTGGTGGACATGTCCCTGGCCGAGGCCAACATCCCCGAGGCACTGGCCCACAACGAGTTCGTGAAGTTCGGGGGAAGGGTCACGTTCGGCTGGATGTCGAACGACTTCGGACCCTCGGGGGTGGTCGGAGATCCGACCGGAGCGACGGCCGAGGCGGGCCGGGCCCACTTCGAGGGCGCGGTCGCGGCCCTGGGAGCCGCCCTGGCCGAGGTGGCCCGCTTCGACCTGCCCATGGGTTGACGGCAGAGGACACCGGCCGAAAAACACCGCACCCGGGCCTCTCGGCCCGGGTGCTGCGTTACCTCCGTGAGCGTCGGGGGAGCGGGTCTACAGACCCAGGCCCTCCTGGATGAACTCGTTGGTGGCGATCTTCTCGGGGGTCACGTCGGGATCGGCCCGGTCGTCGAGTCCCGGCTTGAGGACGTCGATGAGGGTCTGGATCCGGCTCATGTCGAAGTCGCCGAGGGTGTCGGGGGTGAACGTGCCGTTGCTGACCAGTCCGTCCTCGAGCATCACCTTGGTGGCGGCGTTGTTGAGCTCCAGCGGGGTCTTCCAGAACCCGGCGCCGTAGCCGGCGTCGTTGAAGTCCGCCAGGATCTGGTTGACCATTCCCGGATCGTTCATGTAGTCGATCTGGGCCTGCTGGACCATGGGCACGAAGAGCTCCAGACAGGGAGCCAGCTCGTCCTTGCGGTCGGCCCGGATCGAGGGCACCGACGGGTACTTGTCGTAGCCGAGGTCGGCCACGTACACGTAGTCCACGGGCTTCTCCCACTGGCGGCCGTTCTCGAAGTCCCACACCTCGTTGGAGGAGTAGCCCTGGTTCAGCCACTTGCCGCCGTTGGTCACGAAGTTCTCGCTGTCGCCGGCGTAGCCCTCTACGAACACGTCGAGAGGCACTCCGGAGTCCACGAGGAACTTGCCGTAGCTGCGGCTGGCGTTACCGATGTAGATCTTGCCCTCGCCGGACTCGGCGAACGCCTTGAGATCATCGATGGTCTTGAAGCCGTCGGGATAGGTGGAGGGATCCCAGAACAGGATCTGGGGGTCCTTGTCGAGGGGCGTCACCACGTGGATCACGGGGAACTGCTCGGAGAAGATGATGGCGTCATCGGTCCCGACGAAGGCCAGATGCGGGGTGAGTCCGGCCTTGGAGTTGCCGGTGTAGAGCGAGGAGAACGGAGACTCACCGTCGCCCATACCCAGTCCGCCGCCACCCTCGAGGACGACGAGGTCGACACCGGTGTCGCCGATGGGGCCCTCGAAGCGACCCTCGGAGCCCTCTCCGGCGTTACCGATCAACTGGTAGAAGGCGGCGTGCTCGGCCTCGGCCAGCCAGTCCTTCTGAACCACGATGGGATTCGGGCAGACGTCGGCGAGGCCCATGGCCTCGCCACCTCCCCCGGCATCGGCCGCGGTGGTGTCGGGCGCAGCCGAGGTCTGAGATGGACTGTCGCCGCCGGCATCGCCGTCGCCGCCACTGTCGCCGCAGGCAGCGGCCAACAGTGAGAAGGCGAACAGCGCAGCCAACAGCTTCCAAAGCGAGGATCGCTTCATGGGTTTCGCTCCTTGGTCGCGAATTGAGGACAACTTGATCAACTTTGTGAACCTGCTCGTGTTGGTCGTGTGATCGGACGGATGGGGGGACCTGGGTTGGCCGCAGGAGCAGTCATCCCTGCTCACCCGACTCGTGCCAGGAGTTGAAGAGCCGTCCCCCCACCCAGTTGAACACCAGGTAGACGGCCACGGCGAACCCGGCCGAGGCGAACAGCGCCGCGTACATCTGCGGGTACTGCAGCTCGATCTTGCGGTTGATGAGCATCTGGCCCAGACCACCGGCTCCGGTCCGGAAGAACAACTCACCGACGATGGCACCGATGACCGACAGACCCGCCGAGATTCGGAAACCGGCGAAGAGCGAGGGCATCGCGCTGGGAATCCCCACCTTGCGGAGAATGGTCCATTCGCCGGCACCGCGTAGCTTGAAGATGTCGATCATCCCCTGGGGGACCGACTTGAGTCCCAGCAGAAGAGTGGTGGGGATCGGGAAGAAGCTGATGATGAAGGCCACGATGACCTTGGGGGCCAGGCCGAAGCCCAGAATCGACTGCAACAGCGGGGCGATGGCCAGGATGGGGATCGACTGCAGGGTCACCAGGAAGGGGTAGAACGCCCTCTCCGCCAGGCGGAACCTGAACATCACGATCCCGAGCAGCATCCCCAGGACGATCGACGCCGCCAGGCCCAGCAGGGCGATCTGACCCGTGATCAGCAGTCGGTCCCACACCTCACCCAGAACGGTGGGGTTGCCGATCCCCTTGTTCCAGTGTTCGGACAACGATGGCAGCAGGAACCTCTTGAAGGGGTCCAGGCGTTGCCTCTCCCACAGGTACAGGCCGACGAAGATCGCTCCCAGGGCGACCGGGGGCCACATGGCCAGAACCTTGTCGATGAACCGGGGGCCGGTGGTGTGCTGCCGCATGGTGGCCATCTCCATGGCCACCGCCCCCACCGCGTCGTGCTCAGCGGCGGTCTCGACCTGCGGGCGTTGATGGGTGTCCGTCATCGGGAAGCTCCCGCACTGCTGGCCCGCAGGCTCTCCGACACCTGTCCGGCCAGAAGAGCGAACTCCGGCTCGAAGCGCAACGAGGGCTCGCGGGGATAGTCGAAGGGAACGTCGTACTCGGCCACTATCTGACCGGGGCGGGCCGACATGACCAGTACCCGGGTGGAGAGGAAGACCGCCTCGTAGATGGAGTGGGTGATGAACAGCCCGGCGAACCCCTCCTTCACGAACAGCGACAGCAGCTCGTCGTTGAGCCGTTCACGGGTGATCTCGTCGAGGGCCCCGAACGGCTCGTCGAACATGAACACCTCGGGCTGGGTGGCCAGGGACCGGGCCAGGGAGACCCTCATCTTCATACCGCCGGAGAGGCGCTTGGGGTAGTGGTCCTCGAAACCGCTGAGGCCCACCAGGTCGATGTGCTCCTGGGCCACGGCCCGGCGCTTGTCCTTGCTCACCCCCTCGAGCTCGAGCAGGAGCTCGACATTGCGCATGACACTCCGCCACGGCAGGAGCGTGGCGTCCTGGAACGTGTAGCCGAGGCTCTTGCGATCGACGTCGACATCACCCGAGGTGTGGTCGAGCAGTCCCGACGCCACCTTCAGCAGGGTCGACTTTCCGCAGCCCGAGGGTCCCACGACGGTGACGAACTCACCGCGGCGGACGTCGAAGCTGACGTCCCTCAGAGCCTCGGTACCGTCGGGGAAGATCATCCCCACGCTGTTGAAGGAGAGGCTGGGCGCCCCGGCCTCCGACTCTGCCGAACTTCCTGGATCCCTCACTGGCGACAACCTAGCTGTGCTCGTTGAAGTGAGCGGGTCCGGATCGCTAACTGCGTGTTAACTCCGAGTGACCCCGATGTCACCCTCTCGGGCCCGCTTCCCCTGATTTGACCCCCAAGGTCTACTGCATCGCCCCACCCTGTTGCACGCGCGAGAGGAAGATCCCCC
>DRKF01000303.1 GCA_011051915.1 Acidimicrobiales bacterium
GAGGCGGCCTGATGGGCCAGGAACCATCCACCACCACCGGCTCGACACTCCGGACACCAGAACAGGAGGCGGCCTGATGGGCCAGGAACCATCCACCACCGGCGACCAGCTCTGGGAGGTGTTCGTGAGGGCCCGGAGGGGTATCGACCACGTGCACTGCGGGTCGGTCCACGCTCCCGACGCCGAGCTGGCACTTCAGGCCGCCCGGGATCTCTACACCCGCCGCAACGAGGGTGTGAGCCTGTGGGTGGTGCCCGCGGCGGCCATCGTGGTCTCCGAACCCGAGGACAACGACGCCCTGTTCGAACCCTCCGTCGACAAGACCTACCGCTATCCCACCTACTACGACCTCCCCGACGCCGTGGCGAAGATGTAGCGACGATGACCGACGACCCCCGCTTTCCCTATCTGCTGAGGATGGCCGACACCAGCCTGGTGCTGGCCCAACGACTGAGCGAGTGGCTGGCCCATGCCCCGACCATGGAGGAGGACATGGCCCTGGCCAACATCGGGCTGGACCTCATCGGCAACGCCCGCACCGCCTACTCCCTGGCCGGCGAGATCGAGGGCCGGGGCCGCGACGAGGACCAGCTCGCCTATTTCCGCGACGAGCGGGAGTTCCTCAATCTCCAGCTCGTGGAGCAGCCCAATCGCGACTTCGCCGCCACCATGGCTCGCCAGTTCTTCTTCGACGCCTGGCATCTTCCCACCCTCGAGGCCCTGGCCCGGGGCGGCGACGAGGATCTCGCCGCCCTGGGGGCCAAGGGAGCCAAGGAGGCCGCCTACCACCTCAGGCACAGCTCGTCGTGGGTCGTCCGCCTCGGCGACGGCACCGAGGAGTCCCACCGCCGGATGGTTGAGGGCATCGACTCCGTCTGGCGGTACTGCGGCGAGCTGTTCGAGTTCGACGAGGTCGACCGGGCCCTGGCCGAGGGAGGATGGGGCCCGGGACCCGGCGAGATCGAGAACTCCTGGCGGGCCACGGTGTCCGAGGTGTTCGACGAGGCCGGGCTGGAGGTGCCACCCGACGCGGTGTGGGCCACGGGCAGCCGCCGGGGCCTGCACACGGAGTATCTCGGATACATCCTGGCCGAGATGCAGTACCTGGCCCGGTCCCATCCCGGCGCCAAGTGGTGAGATCGTGGACTCCCCCTCACCGGTGAGCACCACGGTCCGCCAGGTGGTCGAGTCGGTTCCCGACCCCGAGCTCCCGTGGCTGTCCCTGGCCGATCTGGGTGTGATCAGGGAGGTCGCGCAGGGACCCGCAGGGGTGGAGGTCGTGATCACTCCCACCTACACCGGTTGTCCGGCGACCGAGCAGATCATGGACGACATCCGTACCGCCCTGGCCCGCAACGGCCATCCCCGGTCCGTGGTCAACCTGAGGCTGTCGCCGGCGTGGTCGACCGATGACGTCACCGAGGCCGGACGACGCAAGATGATCGAACACGGTGTCGCTCCGCCCGCTCCGGTGGGCGACTCCTCGGGCGGAGAGGTGGCGGTCTCCATCGGTGGCCGCTTCGCCCCCACCGGAACCGACCCCGATCTGACCTGCCCCCGCTGCGGGTCGCACAACACCGAAATCATCAGCCCCTTCGGAGCCACCGCCTGCAAGGCCCTGGTCCGATGTCTCGACTGTCGGGAGCCCTTCGAGTGGTTCAAACCCCTGTAGACCGGTCCGCCGACCCGGCGGCCGCCACCTTCCACCGCCTCACCGTGGCCGACGTACGCCACGACACCGACGACTCGGCCGTGGTGACCTTCGAGGTCCCCCCCGGACTCGAGCCGGTGTTCGAGTTCCGACCCGGTCAGCACCTGACCCTCAGAACGGTCGTCGACGGCGACGAGACGAGGCGCAGCTACTCCATCTGCACCACCCCGGACCACCCCGAGCTCAGGGTGGCGATCCGGCGGGTACCCGGCGGGTTGTTCTCCAACTGGGCCCTGGACTCCCTCCGGCCCGGGTCCGCCATCGACGTGATGGCCCCCACCGGCAACTTCACCCTCGAGCACGCCGGTGGCCATCCGGGTTCAGTGGTGGCCATAGCCGGGGGCAGCGGAATCACCCCGGTCATCTCGATCCTCGCCCACGCCCTGCACCGGGATCCCGATCTCACCGCCACCCTCGTGTACGTGAACCGGACCGTGCCCGACATCATGTTCCTCGAGGAACTGCAGAACCTGAAGAACCGCTACATCGAACGGTTCGAACTGCTCCACGTCCTGACCCGGGAGGAGAGGGCGTCGTCCCTGCTCAGCGGGCGGCTCGACGGCGAGGGGCTCGAGCGGCTGATCGAGTCGGGAGCGGTTCCCGCTCAGGCCGACGCCTGGTTCCTGTGCGGACCCCTGGGGCTGGTGGAGGCCATGAGGGACACCCTCTCGAACCGGGGAGTCGACGGCCGCCACATCCACACCGAGTTGTTCTACGCCGGGTCCCAGCCCGATACCGGTGATACCGCTCACGACACCACCGGGGTGGCCTGCGAGGCCGTACTCGAGCTGGCCGGTCGCCGCACCCGCTTCGAGGTCCTCCCCGGCGAGTCGGTGCTGGACGCGGCAGGGAAGGTCCGGGCGGACCTTCCCTACTCGTGCCGTGGTGGTGTGTGTTCGACCTGCAAGGCCCGGGTGATCGAGGGGGAGGTGGTCATGGATCGGAACTGGGCCCTCGAGCCCGATGAGGTGGAGGCCGGCTACATCCTGACCTGCCAGTCCCATCCGACCACCCCCACCCTGGAGATCGACTTCGGCTGATCAGCCCCGGCCGCCGTGGCGACCCCGACCCCGATCATCGTCATCACCATGACGGCCCCGACCCCGATCATCGTCGCCGCCGTGGCGACCCCGACCCCGATCATCGTCATCACCATGACGGCCCCGACCCCGATCATCGTCATCACCGTGGCGACCCCGATCGTCGATCGTGGTGGGAGTCGTCGGGGTCGTGGTCGAGGGCACGGTGGCCACCGGGCCGGTCACCGTGGTCGGGGTCGTGGTGGACGATCCGTCCGCCGCCCTGCGGTCCCTGACCCGGATTCGGACCGCGCCGTCCTCGAACTCGGCCTTGAAGTCGACACGCTCCGAGCCCCGGCGGAAGTTCACCTCGGCCTCACGGGTCCCGTTCTGCTGGATGGTGAATTCCCAGCCGTCGGCGGGTTGAACCCCGACCACGGTGACCAGGCCCCCGGATTCCACGATGGAGACCGTCCCGGCGTCGGATACCCGGTGAAGTGTCGACCCATCACCGGGATTCGGTGAGGGGACACCGGGTGCAGGAACAGTGCTCGAAGGCACCGTCATGGAGGGCACGGTGCTCGAAGGCCCGCCGGGTGCAGGAACAGTGCTCGAAGGCACCGTCGTCGAGGGCACGGTGCTCGAAGGCCCGCCGGGTGCAGGAACAGTGCTCGAAGGCACCGTCATCGGGGGCACGGTGCTCGAAGGCCCGCCGGATGCAGGCAGGTTGATCGTGGCGCAGCGGGGATCCCCCGCGTGTTCGAGTTCGTCGCAGGGACCGCTCAGGTCCTCCGCCACCTGAGGTGATCGGGCCAGGACCATGTCGAGGACGACCGGGGACGTGGTTCCGGCGATCGCCGCCGCACCCAGTGCCCCTCCCAGAATCAGAGAAGTCAGCTTGTTCATCGGTGGATCTCCTTGTTGGATGCCGCCCATATGTGGTTACGGAGCCAACAATGCGATCCACCCGGCTAACGACGCGACAACCCGACCCTAAGAGACCACTAACCATCTCCCGTCGGCACCCCGACGGCACAGACGGCCCACCGAAACCGCACTCAGCCGATCACGAACAGACCCCGACGGCCCGGACGGCCCACCGAGACCGCACTCAGCCGATCACGAACAGACCCCGACGGCCCGGACGGCCCACCGAGACCGCACTCAGCTGATCACGAACTTGCGGATGACCTCGGTCTGGAGGTTCCCGGCGGCATCGACGCCCTTGATGAACATCTTGTAGCGGCCGGCGGGCAGCGACGGGGTCACGTACTGCCAGGTCGTCGATGTACCGCCCGGGGTGCCCAGGGTGGCGTCCAGTTCCATCCACGACCCCAGGGTCCCGTCACTGCGCAACCACTGACCCGTGTCACGGTTCCGCAGTTCCACCACCACCTGGGTGACCCCCACGTTGTCGGTGGCCGTGCCCGACATGGTCACCGGTGAGGGGATGGTCGAGTCCGCCAGGGGCTGATCGATGACCGCCACCGGTGCCTCGGTGTCGGCGCCGTTGGCGGCCACCACGAACTTCCGGTTTATCTTCACCTGCTGGTTGCCGGCGGCATCGACGGCCCTCACATAGACCCGGTACCGGCCGTCGGGCATGACGGGGGTGTCGTACTGCCACGTCGTCGACGCACCGCCCGGGGTACCCAGGGTGGCGCTCAGCTCCATCCACGAACCCAGGGTCCCGTCGCTGCGGAGCCACTGACCCGTGTCACGGTTACGGACCTCGACTATCACCTGGGTGACCCCCACGTTGTCGGTGGCCGTGCCCGAGATCGACACCGGCGAGGGGATGATCGAGTCGGCGACCGGCTGATCGATGACCGACGAAGGGGCCTGGGTGTCGGGAGGGGCGCCCTCGAGGATCTGGACCTCGGAGAGGGCCAGGGCGGCGGTTCCGTCGAGCTGGACCCTGACATACCGGCCCGTGCGACCGACGGCCACCCTCGTCTCCCGACCCTGGCTGCCGGCCAGGAACCAGGTGGTGACCCCGGCCTGATTCTGGGTGACGGTGGGATCGGTGGAGGTGAACGGGTTGTCGCTGACGAACACCCAGACATCGGCCAGGTCACCGGAGGTGTTTTCCGTGGTGTTCCACAGCACCACCTCGGAGATGTCGTGGACAGCACCCAGATCGCTCTCCCACCACGGTCTGGTCTCGGGGATGGTCCGGGAGATGGTCTCGGTGAAGAACTCACCCTCGCGACCGCCGTCGGACGCCCTCTCGGCCACCAGGAGATCCTTGGTGGAGGACTGGGTGGAGGTACCGGCGAGAGCCAGGTCGGTGGGACCGGCGTCGTTCACGTCGAACAGGGCGCTCCGGCCGGTCCGGATGTCGGAGGTCCACGTCTGATCCCCTCCGATCAGCAGGCCGGCGGGAACCACCTCGATGGTGCGGATGCCGTTGTTGGCGTCCGACCACGGAACCCACTCGATGGCGTGGCCGGTGGCCGGGTCCAGGGCGGCGATGGTGTTGCGGTAGACCGCCCCGTCGGCGATCTCGGGCTTGTTGGGGCACTTGCCCGACGAGTGGGCCGGGTTGGGCCACGGGTCGGCGGCGTCGGGCCCCTCGGTCCAGCAGAAGTGCCCGCCGATGTACACGGCGTCGTCGGATATTCCCAGGGCGAAGGTGGTGTCGAAGTTCCGGGTCACCCACAGGTAGTCGGTGTTGTCACCACCGGCGACGGGGAAGGCGATGGCGGTGTCCCGCCAGGGAGGCGAGTCACCCCACCCGCCGGAAACCACCAGATAGGTGCCGTCGGGTGAGACCTCGCCGTCGGCGATGCTGACGACCGTGCCGTCCCAGAGGTGGGTACGCCAGGCTGTGACCGCGGCCGGGCTGGCGGAGATGTCGACCATGGCTACACCTCGGCGCTCCAACCCGTCGATGTACTGGGCCCGGTGCATGACGATCAGCGTGTTGCCGTCGGGAGTCACGGCGATCCGCTGTCCGATCGGGCCCCCTATCTGGCCGATGTAGGTGGTGAGAGGAAGGTCGAAGTCGGTGGCGACCACCCCGGTGGTGGCGTCCACGGCTGCCAGTCCACTGCGGGTGATCCCGTTCACGGAGTTGAAGCCACCGGTCATGTAGACCCGCCCGCCGGAGACCGCTATGTCGCGGACCACGCCGTCGGACTGGGCCACGAAGGAACTGACCACCTGACCGGTGTCGAGGTCGAGCTTGGCGATCTTCCGGCGGGTGACGCCGTCGATGGTGTTGAACTTGCCGCCGATGTAGACCTGGTCGGCCTCCGCGGCGGGGGTGATCACATACACCGGCCCGTCGAGCTGCAGCAGCAACGAGGTGTCGAGGGCCCCGGTGGTGCGGTCGTAGACGTACAGGTACGACTGGCTGATCGGGGTCTGGCCGTTCTGGGGCTCCACGGAGGTGAACGTCCCACCGACGAGGATCCGGTTGCCCACCTGGGCTCCGGCGTACACCCTGCCGTCGGTCGGCACGGGGGTGTCGTCGCGGGGAACATCGGGGAACTCGAAGCCCGACGGCTGCGCCGCCCCGCTCGTTCCGGTGGTGGCGTTGACCAGGAACATCGTCGCCAGCAGCATCACCGCTCCGGCCACGGCGACGATCCGACTCGACCTGCTGTTACGTGATGGATTCACCATCGCTCCTGTCCGCCCGGGAACACTCCCCGTGGTGATGAGGTTCCTTGGATTCGACCAATCTCGATCTTCCGAGCGCGGGCCTCCCCGCGTTCGGCTTCCGAATCGGCTGAACCAGAGCCTATTTCAAGGCTTTACGGATGACACCGCGTCCCGGTGCAACCGAGCGATGCGGCTCATCGCCCGCACCCACAGCGGTCCGTGGCCACTGTGGGTGGGATCAGGTCCCGGAGGCGAACCTCCGGTCGTGGGACCCCGGGCGACGGGACAGGGGCCCCTCGGCGTTCTCCGCCGTGTTCGACAGGTGCTCGTCGGCCGCCGGATCGGTCAGGCGGTGGATCTCCCCGGCCAGTTCGAAGGCCCGGGTTCCGATCCAGTCCCCGGGCAGCAGGTCGGCGGGCAGGAGGGGGTCGGCCAGTCGCAGGCGACGCAACAGGTGCACCATGCGGGTGTGGATCTCCCAGGCCCGGGGAGGAGGGGGTTCACCGTGGTCGAGCTCCCCCGCCCAGCGACGGGCGGTGGAGATGAACTCGGCGTACCCCTCCTCGAGCCCGTCGAGGGAGAAGGCCCGCCGCACCAGGTCGCGGGCATCGGCGCCCACCCCCGAGAGAACACCCTCGACAACCGGCACCAGACTCTCCACCCGGTGCTCACTGAGGATCTGCCCCACGACACCGGGTGGGACGGTGGGGTGACCCATCACATTGGGGGCCACCGCCCTGAACCCGGACCACCCCAGCCGCCGACGGAGATCGGCCCTCTCACCGGCGGGAAGTTCCTCCGTTCCGACCATCACCAGGGTCCACGACCCGTTCCAGTCCTCGACGGGGCGGTGGTAGATCCTCTGCTCGGCAGCCTCGAAGTCGGCCCGGGCGCCCGGTGTGGGGCGGTAGTAGCTGCGGCGTCCGCGCTGTTCCGTCTCGAACCACCCGTCGACGGACAACCGATTCATGGTGGTTCTCACCAGCCTCTCGTTGACACCCAGTTCCGCCGCCAGGCTGATGAGGCTGCCCAGCCACACCGATCCGCCTCGGGGCATGATCGAATCACCGAAGATGGTGATGAGGAGAGATCTGGTGCCCCGCTCCAGACGGGCGGGGGCCTCCGTCATCTCCCGATGAACCGGGGCGGCCTCTTGGCGTTGAACGCCTCCACCCCTTCGGAGTAGTCGTGGGTCCGCCCGCACTGCTCCTGGAGGTCTCGCTCCAGGTCGAGCTGGGTCGGGAGGTCGTTGGTCGCGGCGGCGTCGATCGCCCTCCGGGTGGCCACCAGGCCCGCCGTGGGCCCCTGGGCCAGCCTGCGGGCCACCGCCATCACCTCGGCGGAGAGCTCCTCGTCGTCGACACACCTCCAGATGAGGCCCCATTCCTCGGCCTGCTCGGCCGAGACCGGGCCGCCCAGGAGGCTCATGCCCAGGGCCCGGGCCCTCCCCACCAGTCGGGGCAGGAGCCACGAACCTCCCGCATCGGGCACGAGGCCGAGGTTGCAGAAGGGCTCGATGAACTTCGCCGACCGGGCCGCGAACACCAGGTCACAGGCCAGGGCCAGATTGGCCCCGGCCCCCGCCGCCACGCCGTTCACGGCGCAGATGACCGGCGTGGGGAAATCCACGATCCGCCTGATCAGCGGGTTGTACCGGAGCTCCAGGGTCTCGCGTAGCCCGGGGAGCCCGTCGTCGGGCCGGGTGGTGACCTCCGAGAGGTCCTGCCCGGCGCTGAAGCCCCGGCCCGCCCCGGTGAGGATCACGACCCGGACCGTGTCGTCGGCGGCGGCCCGGTCCAGGGCCTCGATCAGAGCCTCGTGCTGGGCAACGGTGAAGCTGTTCAGCGATCGGGGCTGGTTGAGGGTGATGGTCGCCACCCCCTCGTCCTGCTGGTACAGAACCGGGGATCCGGCGGATGCTTCCGGCTGCGCCTGATCGGCCATCTCTCCTCGCTTCCCCCAGCGCGAATCCGACACACCTACACGCCAGGTGCGGATCGAACGGTATCACTTGGGGACCACGGCGACCGGCCCGGATCACTCGCTCCCCGACGGTTGTCCCCTCGGGGGAGTCGGGCCTCAGGAATCAGGTGTGGCACCTCCGCCGGACCCCTTCCTCTCCTCGATCTGCCTCTCGAGGGTCAGGATGCGGTGCTCCAGTTCGGGCAGACCCCCTCCCTCCTCCACGGCGCGGTTGAGCCTCACCATCTCTATCCCGCTGAGGTCTCCCCCGTGTGATCCCCCGGCCATCACCCCGGGATTGATCCGGCGCCCCCTGACCTCCCGGGCCCGGGCCCGGAGAGACTCCAGCTCCGCCCTCAGCTCGGCCACCGGGCGACCGTCGCCGTGGGTCCGCCGGTACTCCGAGGCCAGTTCACGCAGCCTGAGCTGCTCATCACGGAGATCGGCCCGTCGCACGAACTCCGTCCGAGGCGTGGTCGCTATGGCTTCCCTGACCTCGTTGAGCCGGGCCAGTATCTCCTCGAGCGTGGGGCTCGTACCCTCCGGCTCCGCCGACGTGTCGTCTGCCATCTCTCCCCCTCGGGGTCCCCGCCGAGTCGCTAGCCTGAGCAACCGGTCCGAAGCCGAGACTACGGCCTGGCCCCGGGTTCGGCCCCGCGGCCGGCCGGGAACACCAGGGGATCACGCCATGGCCACCGAAACCGATCACCAACCGGCCCCTCTGGCGGTCACCGGTCAGGAACCGGCGGATGCTCTGCTCCGTGGGGATCCCCTGGCCCTGCTCGTGGGGATGCTGCTGGACCAGCAGATCCCGATGGAGTGGGCCTTCCTGGGTCCCTGGCGGCTGGCCGAACGGCTGCCCCGCCTGGCCGGGGTGGGGTTCGACGCCGAGTCGATAGCCGATCTCGATCCCGACCTGCTCGAGCAGGTGTTTCGCGAGAAGCCGGCGCTCCACCGCTTTCCGGCGTCGATGGCCCGGCGGACCCAGGCCCTGTGCCGCCACGTCGTGGACCACTACGGAGGGCGGGTGTCGAGAATATGGACCGAGGCCGACGACGGCGAGGCTCTGTACGGGAACCTCCGGGAGCTACCGGGCTTCGGCGATGAGAAATCGCGGATCTTCATCGCCCTGCTGGCCAAGCGTTTCGGTATCACCCCCGAGGGCTGGCGGGACGCGGCGGGGGTGTTCGCCGACGGCACCAAGAGGTCGGTGGCCGACATCGACTCCCCCGAAGCCCTCGACGAGGTCAGGGCCCACAAGAAGCTGCTCAAGGCCCAGGGGAGGGACAAGCAGGGCCGCCCCACCGGTTGACCGGCCCCACGGCCCGACTGGAACAGCCCTACAGACAGCGGGGGACGAACTGGTCGGGGTCCTCCTCGCGCCGTCCGAGCCAGCCCAGCAGCAGGGCGACGGTCCGGGGATCGTGACGCAGGCGGTGGTCACCGCCGGAGATGATCCTCAACTCCGCCGAGCCGTGGGCCTCGGCCAGACGCCGGGCATCGGTGGGAGGCACCTGGAGGTCGGCACTGCCGTGGAGGATCAACAACGGCCGGTCGGCCAGCTCCGCCACCCGGTCGATCGGACGGTTCCGGCCGAGTTCGGATCGCCAGGCCTCGAGGTCGGCCGGGAAGTCGGGATCCTTGATGACCGCCACCCTGCGGGCATGGGCCAGTAGCTGATCGGGCTCGCGGTCCCAGTCGTCGAAGTCGGCCCGGGCGGCGATGGCCGCCACCCCCGAGATCTCCGGATTCCCCGCCGCCGCCAGTATCGCCAGGCTGCCCCCCGTCGTGGAGCCCGCCACCCACACCTTCTCGGTACCCAGTTCCCGGATGTGGCCGACGGCCCGGTTCACATCCTCGACCCAGCCACCGAGGGAGAAGTCCCCCGCCGACTCACCGCAACCTCTCAGGCTCACGGCCAGGACCGCCCAACCGAGCTGTTCGGTCACCCGGTCTGCGAGTTGGTGATAGGAGCGGCTGGGGGCTCCGGGCCGCTGACGCGACGGGAAGCCGTGGCAGAGTACGAGACCGTGACGTGAGACCGCTCCCTCCGGAGCCGACACATAGGCGGAGAGAACCGGTCCCCCGCTGTCGATGGTCGACTCCCGTCCCACTCCTCAGGCCTCAGCCGCGGCAGGACGGACTGAGGCGGTAGCCGCGGTTGCGGGCCTCGGCCAGGGTGTCGGGTCCGAAGGTCACGAAAGACTCGGCCGCCACCAGGTCCGCTACCTCACCGACCGCGGTCTCGGAGTCGCAGTGGTCCAGGTCGTAGACCTTCTGGGTTCGCTTGTCGCCGACGAAGCGGTGCTCGGTCAGGCCTCGGGGTCGTTCCATGTGCTCGTTCTCCTCGCGGGGTCGGTTCGACGGGCCCCCATGGTGAGCGCCGCGGCGCTAGGCGGCCCGGTCGATGGCCCCGATCAGCCTCAGGTACTCAAGATGGATTTCTAGCACCGCCTCGACCGCGTCGAGGCCCACGGGTACACCGGCGTCGACCGCCCGACGGTGCACCCCGACGACCAGGTTCTCCTCGGCCACCACGACCGGGACGTCTCCGGCCGTTTCGGGGTCGCCCGGTTCGGCGGTACCGGCGACGGGTCGGTCGAACTGGAGCCCGTTGATGTGCCAGCGGAGCATCCGGCGTACGTCATCGGGGCTCAGCACCGCGGCGTACTCGAAGGGAAGCTCCTCGGAGACGAACTCGACGGCCTCCTCGAGCCGGTACACGGGCATCTTGGGGGTGGAGCCCAGCTTGGCCGCCTCCCGGCCGATGACCGCGGCGGCGATGACGAACGCCAGGGCCGCCACCGCCACCACGGCTATCAGGACCACGGGGTCTCCACGCCGCCGGAAGTGATCGTGATCTCAGAGCCCGATGCGCTGGGCGAGGAGCTCGCGGTGGTAGGCGGGGTCGCCGAACATGAGTTCGGAACTCTTGGCCCGCTTGAAGTACAGGTGGGCCGGGTGCTCCCAGGTGAATCCGATTCCGCCATGGATCTGAATGTTCTCACCGGCACAGTGGAAGTAGGCGTCGGAGCAGTAGGCCTTGGCCAGGGAGGCCACCGACGGGAGTTCGTCGTTCATCTCCGAGGCACACCATCCGGCGTAGTAGGCGGCGGACTTGGCCGATTCCACCTCGAGCAGCATGTCGGCGCACTTGTGCTTGATGGCCTGGAATGAACCGATGGGCCGGCCGAACTGAACCCGGTCCTTGGCGTACTGGACCGCCATCTCCAGGACGATCTGGGCCCCGCCGACCTGCTCGGCCGCCAGGCCCACCGCCGCCAGGTCCAGGATCTTGGACAGGTAGGCGAAGTCGTCGGTGTCGGTGAGATGCTCCGCCGGCGTGTTCTCGAACGTGAGGCGGGCCTGCTTGCGGGTCTGGTCCATCGTGGACAGCGACTCGCGACTCAGCCCGGCGGCGTCGCCGTCCACCGTGAACAGCTCGATGCCCTTGTCGGTTCGGGCGGCGACGATGATCAGGTTGGCGATCGCCCCGTCGAGGACGTAGGTCTTCTCGCCGTTGATTCTCCAGCCGTCGCCGTCGGGGGTGGCGGTGGCGGTCACACCCTCGGCGTCCCAGCGTCCGTTGGCCTCGGTCAGGGCCAGGGTGGCGATGGTCTCACCGGAGGCGATCCCCGGGAGGTACTTGGCCTTGGCCTCCTCGTTGCCGGAGTGGATGAGGGTGTTGGCGGCCAGGACCACGGTGGAGAAGAACGGAGCGGCCATGAGGGCCCGACCCATCTCCTCGAGAACCACGATCAGCTCCACCCAGCCGTAGCCCTGGCCCCCGTACTCCTCGGGAATGATGAGGCTCTGGAGCCCGAGCTGCTCGGCCATCTGGGCCCACACGGCGGGGTCGTACCCCTCGTCGGTCTCCATGAGGCGACGGACCTCGGATTCCGGTGACTTGTCCTCCATGAAGGAACGAACGATGTTTCGGAGCTCTTCCTGCTCCTCGGTGAAGGCGAAGTTCACTGTGTCTCCCAGGGTTGACGCGAACCGACAGGCGCTGTTGTAGCACCGCCGGGGCGAGGCGGCACATCGAGGCGTGTACACACGCGTACACTCAGGCCATGTCGCTCGACTCGGACACCGGGCCCCCGCCCACCACCCCGGCTTCCGCCACGACCGGTCCGACGGGGCGGGCGGAGGCCCGGGCCGGAATCCGCAGACTCAGGGCCCAACTGGCCTCCCTGGTCCATCGGGCGGAGGTGGGAGAGCGCACGGTGGTGACCGTCGACGGCCGGCCCGTGGCCCAGCTCACCTCCCTGGGTCATCCGGGGGGCGGGCTGGACGACCTGATGGCCACGGGAGCACTGCTGGGGCCCCGCGACGGGGGTCGGCCCCGCTGGCCCGCGGGACGGCGTCTCGTCACCGACATGACCACCGACTCGGCCCTGGGGCTCGTCCGGGGCACCTCATGACTCCGGTGGCCCCCACCACCCTCCGTCCCCGCCGGGGAACCCGATGACCCTGTTCCTGGACACCTCGGCCCTGCTCGAACTCGGGGTGGAGGGGGAGCGCCGCGATCTGGTCAGCGCCACCCTGACCGGCGACGACCCGCGGTGTGCATCGGCCCTGGCCCGCACCGAGGCCATGCTGGCCCTTCGGCACCTGGCCCTGGGCCCCCACGAGCTGACGGAGCTGTGGGCGGACTTCCGCTGCACGTGGGACTCCCTCCACGTGGTACCCGTGGACGGCCCCTGCCTGGACCGGGCCGTCGAGGTGGGATCCACGTTCGGCCTGGGTGTCTCCGACGCCGTGCACCTGTCCGCCGCCGAGCGGCTGCCGGGACCGGTCCGGTTCGTCACCTTCTCCCCATCACAGATACCGGCCGCCGCCGAGCTCGGATTCGAGGTGATCTCCGAGTACAGCGGCTGATCCACTCCCCCGCACGGGTCGAGAGCCCGCCGCCTACACTCCGCACCATGGAGGGTTACCACCCGGCGGTCGAGGAGTACACCGAGGCCATATACGAGCTGCGCGAGGACTCCGTCAAGGTCATCCAGGCCCGGCTGGCCGAACGACTGGACGTGAGCCGCCCGGCCGTGTCGGAGATGATCCGACGGCTCCAGACCGACGGGCTGGTCCACATCGAGAAGGGTCGGATCCACCTGACCCCCGAGGGGGAGCACATCGCCGAGCGGACGGTTCGCCGGCACCGACTGGCCGAGAGGTTCCTCACCGACATCCTGGGGCTGAGCTGGGCCCAGGCCCATGTCGAGGCCGGACAGTGGGAACACGTCATCTCCGACGACGTGGAGCAGGCCATGCTCGTGAAGCTGGGACACCCCACCACCTGCCCCCACGGCAACCCGATACCGGGTTCGGAGTACATCGCCCCCGACACCGTCGTCCTGGCCGATCTCCCCTCCGAATCGGGATTCGTGGTCAGCCGGATACCCGAGGAGCTGGAGTTCACCCGGGGCATGCTCGAGTTCCTCGAGGAGAACAGCCTCACCCCAGGCAACTCCGGTCGGGTCGTGGCCACCTCGCCGGAGGGGACGACCACCGTGGAGGTGGGCGGCCGAACCGTCGGTATCGGTCCCTTCGCCAGTCACCGGATCCTCGTCACCACCTGATCGGGGACCCCGTCCGACCGGCGCCCGGCCCGGGTGCGTCGAGCGTCCGACGGCCCCTGTGACCCAAGTCACAGTCAACGAGGGTTGAGGTTCGATGGTAAGCATGCTTAACATTGACCCATGGGAGCAAGCATACTGATCACCCTTCGCGAGGGCCTCGAGATCGCCCTGGTCCTGGCGGTCATGATCGCCTACCTCGTCAAGACCGGACGGGGCGGGTCCCTGCGGCCGGTGTGGGCCGGCACCGCCGCCGCCGCCGCCGTGTGCATCGCCGCCGGAGTGGCGTTCCATCTGGCCGTGGGTGAGTTCGTCGGCCGGACCGAGCAGTTCATCGAGGGCACCCTGGCCTTCGCCGCCGCCGCCGTCCTCACCTGGATGATCTTCTGGATGCGGGCCAACTCCCGCAACCTCGGCGGCGAGCTCAGGGGACGTATCGACACCGCCCTGGGACAGTCGGCCTGGGCCCTGGGACTGGTCGCCTTCGTGGCCGTGGCCCGCGAGGGTTTCGAGACCGTGCTGTTCCTGCTCGGGGCCGAGACCGGCACCTCCTCGGGGGGCCAGGTGATCCTGGGAGGCATCATCGGCCTGGCCATAGCCGCCGTGATCGGTGTCGCCTTCTACCGGGGCAGCGAGAGGGTCGACCTCAAGCGCTTCTTCCACGTCACCGGCCTGCTGCTGATCCTCTTCGCCGCCGGCCTCTTCGCCAAGGGGGTGCACGAGTTCCGCGAGTTCCTCGGAATCGACGCCTCCCTCATCGCCACGCCCCTGTGGACGATCACCTCCGGTCCCTTCGCCGAGGGCTGGCTCCACGACTTCCTCAAGGGGCTGTTCGGCTGGTCCCCCGACCCCGAACGCATCCGGGTGGTCGCCTACCTCGCCTACCTGGTCCCGATCCTCTGGCTGTACTTCCTGCCGCCGGGATCCCCTTCGGAGAAGGACCCCGAGGAGCAGAAGTCCGAGCCAACTGCCAAACTCCCCGCATGACACTTCACTGGTCCGACACTGGGATCGAGGTCCACAAGATCGTCGTCGGTCCCGTCGACAACAACGTGTTCGTGATCCGCTGCACGGAGACCGGCGACGCCGTGCTGCTCGACGCCGCCAACGAACACGACCGGCTCCTCGAGCTCTGCGAGGCCCTCGGGGTACGCACGGTCCTGGAGACCCATGGGCACTGGGACCACATCCAGGCGGTACCCGCCGTCCGCGACGCCGGCTACGAGGTGGGGGTCACCGCCGCCGACGCCGAGATGCTCGACAGCTACGACTACATCCTCGAGGAC
>DRKF01000304.1 GCA_011051915.1 Acidimicrobiales bacterium
CACCACCGGCGACCGCAAGGGCGCGGTGATGTTCGGCGACGAGATGATCGACGAGGCCAGCCGCAAGGTGGCCGTCAAGCTGGTGGCCAAGGGCGAGAGAGCCGGGCTGGTGCGCTCGAGCTGAGCACCGGCGTGGAGTGGTGGTTTGATCGAGCTGAGCACCGGCTTGGACTACTGGTGCGCTCGAGCTGAGCACCGGTGTGGACTACTGGTTCGCTCGAGCTGAGTATCAGGATCGCGAACGGGCCCCTGCCACCGCTACCGGGGGTCAACCCCCGGCGTTCTCCAGCCTGGCGGTGAGCCGCTCCCACTCCGCCATCAGCTCCGCCGCCTCGGTACGGGCCCGCTCGTAGTCGCGGTTGAGCTCGGCCAGCCGTGAGGGCTCGTCGTAGGTGGTGGGGTCGGCCAGCTCGGCGTGAAGAGCCGCCACCCGGGCCTCGGCCGCCTCCCAGCTCTTCTCCACCCGGCTGAGAGCCTTGCGGGTGTCGCGGGTGGCCCGCCCCGAGGTCTCGCGGGCCCGGGCCCTCTCGCGGCGCTCCTGCTTCTTGGCCGGGCGCCGCGAGGTGGGTCTCGCCTCCCCTCCGGGCGAGGTGGGGACCGCCGGTGGGGAGCCACCCGGTGTGGAGCGGCGGGGGGTGAGTATCGACTCGTCGACCCCCTCGTTCCACACGGCCATGCCGTCGCGCACCTCGACGAGAGCGTCGGCGACCCCACGGATCAGGTGCCGGTCGTGGGTGACCAGGATGACCGTGCCCGGGTAGACCTTCAGGGCGTCCTCCAGCAGGTCGCAGCTCGGCAGGTCGAGATGATTGGTGGGTTCGTCGAGGATCAGCAGGTTCACCGGATTGGCCATGGTGATGGCCAGGGCCAGCCGGGTCTGTTCACCCCCCGACAGTTCCCCCACCCTCCGGTCGGCGGCGTCGCCGGAGAACCCGAACGACCCCAGGATGGTGCGGAGATTGCGTGAGCCCTGATCACCCACCCGGGCCCGGAACTCCTCGATCACGGTGTGGGTCTCGTCGAGAACCTCGGCCTGGTGCTGGGCGAAGGTGGCCACGTCGACGTTGGCGCCGTGGGTGACGGTCCCCGACATGGGCTCCAGCTCACCGGTGATCAGCTTGATCAGCGTCGTCTTGCCGGCTCCGTTGGGTCCGACCAGGGCCACGTTCCGACCCCTCTCGATGACCAGGTCGACGTCGGACAGGACCGTGTCTCCGTCGTAGCCGACGCTCACATCGGCCAGTTCGGCCACGATGCGGGACGACCTCTGGGGTTCGGGGAAGGCGAAGCGGACCTTGAGCTGGCTGCGGTCCGGTACCGGGATGGACTCCAGCTTCTCCAGGGTCTTGATACGGCTCTGGACCTGGCGGGCCTTGGTGGCCTTGTAGCGGAAGCGCTCGATGAACTGCTCCAGGTGGGCGGCCTTGCGGGCCTGCTGGGCGGCGGCGGCCTCGGCCCGGGCCACCACCTCCTCGCGGGCCACGACGAACTCGGCGAATCCGCCCACGTACTCCGTGGCCTGACCGCCGATGATCTCCACCACCCGGTTGGCGACACCGTCGATGAAGTCGCGGTCGTGGCTGACGAACAGCAGGGATCCCGTCCAGCCCGCCAGGTGCTCCTCCAGCCAGGCGACGGAGTCGACGTCGAGGTGGTTGGTCGGTTCGTCGAGGATCAGGACGTCGGGTTCGGAGAGCAGCAGCTTCGCCAGGGCGACCCTCATCCGCCACCCGCCTGACAGCTCCCTCACGGGACGGTCGGCATCGGCCGGCTTGAACCCCAGACCGGCGAGGATCTTGTGGGCCGAGGCCTCCAGGGCGTACCCGCCCAGATGTTCGAAGCGGGACTGGGCCTCACCGTAGGCCGCCAGCACGGCCTCGGCGTCGGGAGCCTCATGGTCGGCCAGGCGGCTTTCGAGACGGGACAGTTCCTCGGCCACCTCGTTGATGTGGGCGGCTCCCGACATGGTCTCGGCCAGCACCGTTCCCCCGGCCACCGCCTCGAGGTCCTGGGGCAGATAGCCGATGCGCATCTCGCGGGGCCTGGTCACGGTACCGGTGTCGGGTTCCTGGATACCGACCAGGATCTCCAGCAGGGTGGTCTTGCCGACACCGTTGCCGCCCACGAGCGCGGTGCGGTGGCCGGGCAGGACCTTGATGGTCACGTTGTCGAAGAGGGTCCGGGATCCGTGGGTCTTGGAGAGCCCCGAGGCGGTCAGCACCCGGGGCAGGGTAGCGGGTTATATGATCGAACTGATGTTCGAGAGCGGGGAAGAGTCGCCACCGCCGTGGGCCGTCGGGCTCAACGCCGAGCAGAGGGCCGCGGCGGCCCACGAATCGGGCCCGCTCCTCATCGTGGCCGGGGCGGGCACCGGTAAGACCCGAACCCTGGTCGCCCGGGTCAGCCGCCTGGTGCACGAGGGGGTGCAACCGGAACGGATCCTGCTGCTCACCTTCACCCGCAGAGCGGCCCAGGAGATGATGGACCGGGTGGGGGCGGCCACCGAGCGACGGGTGGCGACCCGGCTCTGGGGCGGCACGTTCCATTCCGTCGCCAGTCGTCTGCTGAGGACCAACGGCGGTCCGGGAGGCTCGGGCCTGCAGTTCAGCGTGCTCGACCCCGGCGACGCCGGGGATCTCATGAACCTGGTTCGCACCGAGAGCGGACACGGTCGTTCCCGACGCCGGTTCCCCCGGGCCCAGACCCTCGTATCGATCCACTCGCGGGTCGTGAACAGCCAGCGCAAGCTCAGCGAGGTGGTCGAGGAGCACTTCCCCTGGGTGGGTGAGCACACCGACGCACTCAAGGAGATCTTCCGGTCCTACACGGCTCGCAAGCGTCGCCAGCGGGTCCTCGACTACGACGATCTGCTCCTGATGTGGAGGGCCCTGGTCACCTCCCCGGCGGGTGCGAGGCAGCTCGGCGGTCTGTTCGACCACATCCTCATCGACGAGTACCAGGACACCAATCCCATCCAGGCCGACATCGTGCGACAGATGTGCTCGGGAGGGGCCCAGCTAACCGTGGTCGGTGACGACGCCCAGGCCATCTACGGTTTCCGGG
>DRKF01000305.1 GCA_011051915.1 Acidimicrobiales bacterium
GACTGATGTCGACCAGTGTGCTCAGCCGGCGTCTCGGTGAGCTCGGAGAGATGGGACTGGCCGGCCATGACGACTTCGGTTCGTGGGAACTGACGGCCACGGGCCGTGCGGTCGGAGAGGTTCTCACGACTCTGGCCGGCCTGGCCCCCGAGGTTCTTTCCGGCGAGGGAGCCGGGCCAGGGGAAGGCTCGGCGCTACCATCCCGAGCATGACGGGACCCGCAGCCGGAGACACACACAGCTACGAGACGGAGGTCACCGCCGACATGGCTCCTCCACACCTTCCGGTGGTGGTGCTCTCGACCCCTTCGATGATCATGCTGATGGAGATGGCCAGCCTCAGAGCCGTTCAGGATTCGGTGGGTGACGGCAACACCACCGTCGGTACCCACGTCGACGTCGCCCACCGGGCCGCGGCGCTCGAGGGTGAGCCTCTGACCGTGACCAGCACCGTGACCGAGGTTGACGGAAGGCGCATCGTCTTCGCGGTGAAGGTGGTGTCCGGCGGGAAGACCATCGGTGAGGGACGCCACGAGAGGTTCGTGGTACCCGATCGCTTCGGGGACTGACGGGACGGATTCCGGAACGAGTCGGTGTGGGCGCCGGCCCGTCGACCGCGGACCGAGTCGGTGTGGGCGCCGGCCCGTCGACCGCGGACCGAGTCGGTGGGTGCCGGCCCGTCGACCGCGGACCGAGTCGGTGGGTGCCGGCCCGTCGACCGGTGACGTCTCGGGTGTTCAGCCCCCGGGGGGACCGGCCTCGGGCAGGGGGAACTCCAGAACGGGGCAGTCGAGCTGCCGGGCGATGCGTTCGTGGGGGAACAGAACCAGCCGGGTACTGGTACCCAGGGCCCGGTGGGCGAACAGGACCAGGAGATCGGCCTTCATCGCCTGGGCCTCGCGAACCACCGCCCCGGTGAAGCTCTCAGAGGTCAGGCGCCTGAAGTCGAGATCGGTGGCGACCTTGTCCGCTCTCTTCTCGGCCAGCTCGACCTGGGGGGAATCGTCCTCGCCGGGCATCAACAGCACCACGTCGGCCTTCCACCAACCGGCGGTGTCGATCACCCACTCGGGGATGTCGATGATGGAAGGAGAGGCCACCAGGATGCGGGCGGGCACATGGTCGAGGTCCAGGACCCGGCCGAGGGAGTCGCCGTCATCGATGTCGGAGGCCGGGCCTCGGGCCAGATGCCGGGAGACCAGGAGGGGACCGATCAGCTCGAAGAGCACCACCGCACCGAGGACCACGGTGGCGGCCTCACCTCCCTGCTCGGGGATGGTCTCCCCCGCCACCACGGCGAGGCCGACCGCGACGCCGGCCTGAGGGGTCAGATCCAGCCCCAGCAGCAGTGACTGGCGGAAGCCCAGACCCCCCAGCGGCCCCCCGATGACAGCACCGGCGAGCTTGGCCAGCACCCTCACCCCGATGTAGGCCGCGCCCAACTCCCCGACCTGCACGAGATCGGAGAGATGGATCGAGGCCCCGGCCAGGGCGAAGAACAGCAGATACAGGGGCTGCTCGATGGACCGCAGGGTTCGGAACAGGCGCTGGGCGAAGGGGACCGGGGAGATCGAGGACGCCACCGATCCCGCAACCAGCGCCGCCAGGGGGAAGGAGAGATCCAGGGTGGTCGAGACCGCCCAGCCCAGCATCATGTGCACCCCGACGAAGAGCAGCAGCTCGCCCGAGGTCTCGATCTGATGGCCCAGACGGGCGATCAGGAAGCCTCCGACCACCCCGACCGCGATTCCACCGAGACCCAGTTTCACGAAATCGAACACGGCTCCGGCGACATCGGCGGTGTCGTCGGAGAGCAGGGTCGCCACCGGAAGCACGGCGGCGAACGTCGCGGTGGCCAGGGCATCGGAGACGGCGTGGGTGGAGACCAGGCCCTTGGCGTAGGGTCCGTCGGCGCCGCTGGTGGCCACCACGTGGGCGATGGTCATGGGGGCGCCCGCCCCGGCCAGGGACGCCAGGAGCAGGGACACGCTGCGATCGGCTCCGAGGGCCTGGCTGGCCGCGTACACCCCCAGCCCCGACAGGACGAACTGGGCCAGACCGGTGGTGACGCTCCAGCGGGCGGCGCGCAGGGCCCGCCCCGAGACCCGCTCCCCGATGACGAACATCAGCACGCCCAGGGCGATCTCGGTGACCGGTTCCAGGCGGGAGAGTTCCTCAGCCGAGATCAGACCGAGGGCGGAGGGCCCCAGGACCGCTCCGACCACGAGAAACCCGACCAGTTCGGGCAGGTTTCGTCGAGCCAGGACCCGGCTCGCCAGGTAGGCCAGCCAGGCCAGGATCGCGAATGCGGCCAGTCCGTTGCTCACGCCGTGGGCCGCGCCGTGGGGGCCACTGCGGGGGTGGGTCGGGTCATTCCCCCGCCAGTTCCAGGATCGAGCGCGCCTGACGGGCCAGGGGCTCGTCGATCATCTGGCCGTCGAACACACAGACCGCCTTCCCCGCCAGCACGGCGCGATCATAGACCAGCAGCAGGGCCCGGGCCCGGGCGGCCTCCTCCGCCGAGGGTACGAAGGCGTCGTTCGCCAGAGGCACCTGGCGGGGATGGATGCACATCTTGCCGTGAAATCCGAGAGAGCGCGCCAGGGCCGCCTCCGATTCGAAGCGGGCGTCGTCGGAGAAGTCCACGACGATCTGATCGAGGGCGGCCACACCACCCAATCGGGCGGCGAGGGCGACCTCGGACCGGGCGTGCAGAACCTCGAGGTTGTCGGGGCGACGGGGCCCACCCATGTCGGCGGTGTAGTCCTCGGCGCCGAAGTAGCAGGCGTCGACGCCGCGGTGCCGGGCCACTTCCCGGCAGGCCGCGACACCGGCGGCGGTCTCCAGGCCCACCAACACGATCAGCTCGCCGAGTCCGGCCGCCGACAGTGCGGTGCGGATGGTGTCGACGTGTTCGGGGGACTCGACCTTGGGAACCACGATTCCGCGGACCGCCGGGGTGAGGGATTCGATGTCATCCTCGAACCAGGGCCCCGGGACGGAGTTGACCCGGATCATCACCGCGGGGGCGACCTCGCTCCGGGCCAGTGCCCTCGAGGACTCCCGAGCGAGTTCCCGGGCCTCGACCTTGGCCCCGGGAGGCACCGCGTCCTCGAGGTCGATCACCACGGCGTCGGGGTTGGAGCGAGGGGTCTTGGCGACCATGTCGGGCCGGGTAGCCGGCACGAACAGGAGGCTGCGCATCCGGGGAACGGAGCGTGGTGGGTCGGGCTGCTCCGCCGGGGTGCCGGCGGTGTCGGATGCAGACATGGCGGGTCCTGATCGGGAGACGTATGGTCCCCCCCAAGCTACGTTCAACGAACACTACGGAGGTCGCCCGTGGCATCCCGACCGCGAATCCACACCGGGAAGTGGTTCGAGGAGTTGACCCCGGGTCTGGTCATCCCCCACGCCATCACCCGCACGGTGACGGAGACCGACAACGTCGTGTTCACCACCATGACCCACAACCCCCAGCCGCTGCATCTGGACCACGAGTTCGCCGCCGCCACCGAATTCGGTCGTCCTCTGGTGAACTCGATGTTCACCGTGGCCCTTCTGGTGGGCATGAGTGTCGCGGAGACCACCCATGGCACCACCGTCGCCAACCTGGGCTTCGACCAGGTCGTATTTCCCGCGCCGGTGTTCACCGGCGACACCATCCACGCCGAGACCGAGGTCGTGGACGCCCGGCCGTCGCGTTCCCGCCCCGGAGCGGGGATCGTGACCTTCGAACACCGGGCCTTCAATCAGAACGACCTGCTCGTGTGCCGCTGTGTTCGCAAGGCCCTCATGAGACGCACCCCACCTGACTGACCCGCCGTGGTGGGTGCGGTGGTGGCGCGCGGATCCTGGGGTCTCGCCGCGTCCCCGGGGAGGCGAGATGGGAAGCCGAGATCCGAGTGCGGTGGTGGCGCGCGGATCCTGGGGTCTCGCCGCCGTTGTCGCCGGAAGGTCGTAGGCGTGACAACATGCCCCTATGGCGAAACCCCCCGAATTCCAGATCGACGAGAACACCATCTACGAGGTCGACATCACGACCCCGCGAGGCACCATCAAGATGGACCTCGACCCGGCGCTCGCACCCAACACCGTCAACAACTTCGTGAGTCTCGCCCGCGACGGCTACTACACGGGGCTGACCTTCCACCGGGTGGTGCCGGGCTTCGTGGTGCAGGGCGGCTGCCCCGAGGGAAGTGGGCGCGGCGGACCCGGATACCGCTTCCCCGATGAACCGGTGAAGGGCGAGTACACCCTGGGAGCGGTGGCCATGGCCAACGCCGGGCCCGACACGAACGGCAGCCAGTTCTTCATCTGTATCGACGACTGCACCAACAAGCTCGACAAGGCCTACAACCTCTTCGGGTATGTCACCGAGGGAATGGACGTCGCCCTGGCCACCCAGGTCGGCGACGTCATGGAGACGGTCACCGTCACGGAGAAGGCCCGCTCGGAGGACTGAGCGGCCCGTACTACCCGAGAGCCGAGACCAACACGGGGAGGAACCCGGCCGATGGAGGAACCAGTCGACCACGAGACCCTCGAGGTGGATGTGCGGGGCCACCCGACCCTCGTCCATCGGGGCGGGAGTGGTCCCGATCTGCTGTTTCTCCACGGGGAGGCGGGCACCTCGGACTGGTCGGAGATCCACGACCGCCTGGCGACAGGATTCACCGTCACCGCCCCGGTACATCCCGGATTCGGTGGTGCGACGGTACCGGACTGGGTCGACGACGTGACCGACCTGAGCTTCCACAATCTCGACCTGATGAGGGAGCTGGGGGTCGAACGGCCCTGGCTGATGGGGGTGAGCCTGGGCGGCTGGCTGGCCACCGATCTGGCTCTGCACCGGCCCGGTGAGTTCCGGGGCCTGGTTACGGTGGGCCCTCTGGGGCTGAGGCCCCGGTCGCCCATGCCCGATCTGTTCATCATGGCCCCCGCGGAGGCTCTGGCCCTCCTGGCTGAGAACATCGATCTGAGCGAGGTGGACGCCCTGACCGGCGACGCCGACCGGGCCACGAGCATCTGGCAGGACCTGGCCGGGCAGGCCCGACTGATGTGGAAGAGACCCTACGATCATCGATTCGAGCGGCGGGCCCACCATGTCGAGTGCCCCTCCCTGGTCCTGTGGGGGGACAGGGATCGCCTCCTGCCCGAATCCCATGGCCGCCGCCACGCCGAGCTGACCGGGTCCGAGTTCGCCCTGGTGTCCGGGGCCGGACACATGGCCACCATCGACCAACCGGCGTCGGTGGCCGAGCTGACAGCGGGTTTCATCACCCGATCGGAGGTCTGACATGCAGGTCTACGTGTTCACCCTGATGCCTGAGACGTGGGTGCGATTCCCCTCGAGTGGGGCGGAGGTCTGACATGGGTGTGTACGTGTTCACCCTGATGCCTGAGACGTGGGTGCGATTCCCCTCGAGTGGGGCGGAGGTCTGACATGCAGGTCTACGTGTTCACCCTGATGCCATGGCCCAGGATCGCCCCCGAGGTGCTGGCACGCAC
>DRKF01000306.1 GCA_011051915.1 Acidimicrobiales bacterium
CGGGGCGGCAGGGTCGGCTCCCACTCCGCGCATGGCGGCGGAGGTTAGGGTGGCGCCATGGACATGATCTACCGCCGGCTCGGCCGCTCCGGACTCAAGGTGAGCCTGCTCTCCTTCGGCTCCTGGGTGACATTCGACAATCAGCTGGGGGCCGACACGGTCACCGAATGCATGGCGGCCGCCCACGACGCCGGATGCAACTTCTTCGACAACGCCGAGGCCTACGCCGGGGGGCGCTCGGAGATCCTCATGGGCCAGGCCCTGCAGGAACTGGGTTGGGCCCGGGACTCCTACGTGATCTCCACCAAGTTCTTCTGGGGGCTCTCCGACGGTCCGAACACCCGCAACACCCTGAACCGCAAGTATCTGATGCAGGCCATCGACGGTTCCCTCGAGCGGTTGGGGCTGGATTTCGTGGATCTCGTCTTCTGCCACCGGGCCGACCCGGAGACCCCCATCGAGGAGACCGTGTGGGCCATGAGCGACATGGTCTCCTCGGGCAAGGCCCTCTACTGGGGCACCTCGGAGTGGAACGCGGACGAGATCCGGGCCGCGTGGGAGATCGCCGAGCGCCATCACCTGCACAAGCCGGTGATGGAGCAGCCGCAGTACAACATGTTCGAGAGACGCAAGGTCGAAAAGGAGTTCGCCCGTCTCTACGACGACATCGGGCTCGGTCTCACCACCTGGAGTCCGCTGGCCTCGGGCCTGCTGACCGGCAAGTACGTCGACGGGATCCCCTCGGACAGTCGGGCCGCCCTGGCCGGATACGAGTGGCTGGCCGAACGGATGGCCGACACCCAGGCCAACGCCAGGGTCACGGAACTGGGAGAGATCGCCGACGAGCTCGACTGCACCCTGGCCCAGCTCTCGATCGCCTGGTGCGCGTCCAACCCCCACGTCTCGACGGTGATCACGGGTGCCAGTCGTCCCTCACAGGTGACCGAGAACTTCGCGGCCCTCGACGTCCTGGATCGGTTGACCCCGGAGATCAAGGATCGCCTGAACGCCGTACTGGCCGGCTGACCGTGAGTGGGCGGAAGCCGACCTTCCGCCTGCTGGTCAGTCGCGGCGGTAGGTACCCATGAGGCGGTTCATACCCAGGGTGTGGGGCTCGACGGCCTCCAGCAGCTGATGAAGGCTGAGCCCCTCCGGAAGCGCCGGGGGAGTGTCGAGGGCCAGAACCCAGAAGAAGTAGTGGTGGGTGCCGTGGCCCTCGGGTGGCATGGGTCCGCCGTAGCCGGGCTTCCCGAAATCGGACATACCCACCGAGCCGCCCTGGAATCCCTCGGGCAGGCCAGTGGCGTCACCGGGGACGTTGTAGAGCACCCAGTGCACGAAGCCGTAGCCACCGTCCTTGACCACGGGGGCGTCGGGATCGTGGCAGATCACGGCGAAGGAGCGAGTTCCGGCCGGAACCCCCGACCAGGCCAGGGCGGGTGAGACGTCCTCGCCCTCACCGGTGTGGCGGGCGGGTATGGCCCCGCCGGGGGAGAACGCGGGGCTGGACACCTGCATGTCGGAGAGTGCGAACTTCACTGTCATACCTCCCTGATTGCTTTCTCTCTCCCAGAGAATGCCCCTTTCGGCCCGCTCGCGCTCAATTGTGGCCACCGGAGCCCCGGATCTGTCGCCACCGGGAACCGCCGGGGTCTGCCAAGCTGGGGAGCCGCGCCGTGGGGAGGAGACCGACAGGTGAGCGAAATCGGCAGAGCCGGCGAGAAGTGGCGGCTCCTCGGGGCCACCACCGCGGCGGGTCCCGACACCGAGCCCGACATCGGCACCCTCGAGGAGATCCAGAGGCGGATCCTGTGGTTGGCGGTGCGAATGGTGGACGAGGCCAATCGGATCGCTCCGGCTCGAACCGGGGGTATCAAGATCGGGGGCCATCAGGCTTCCTCGGCCTCGATGGTGTCGATAATGACCGCATTGTGGTTCGCCCACATCGGAGGCGAGGACAAGGTGGCCGTCAAGCCCCACGCCTCTCCCGTCTACCACGCCATCAAGTACCTGACCGGCGAGCTGGACCGCTCCTACCTGACCCGGTTGCGGCGACTCGGGGGCCTCCAGGCCTACCCCTCGCGGACCAAGGATCCCGACGTCGCCGACTTCTCGACGGGGTCGGTGGGGCTCGGTGCGGTGGCACCCCTGTTCTCCGCGGCCACCCGCCGCTACCTGGACAGTCATTTCGAGGCCCGCCCGTCGGCCCGGTTCATGGCGATCGCCGGGGACGCCGAGCTCGACGAGGGCAACGTGTGGGAGGCGGTGGCCGAACCGGCCCTGCAGGGACTGGGCAACGTGACCCTCGTGGTCGACCTGAATCGCCAGAGCCTCGACCGGGTCGTCCCGGGTATCAAGGCCGAACGCCTGCGGAGGTTCTTCGCCGACTCCGGCTGGCATGTGGTCGAGGCCAAGTACGGGCACCGTCTGCAGGCGCTGTTCGACCGTCCCGGCGGGGAGTCGGTGCGGCGTCACATCGACCGGATGCCCAACGAGCGCTACCAGTCACTGTTCGCCCTCGACGACCACGAACTCCGCCACAGTTTCTGTCGGGACGCCGATCCCCGGGTGTGTCAGGTTCTCGATCCGTTCGACGACACCGAGGTGGCAACCCTCGTGAAGAACCTGGGAGGACACGATCTGGGTCTGCTGATCGAAGCCTTCCGGGAATGCGACTCCCACAGGGACCAGCCCTCGGTCCTGTTCGCCTACACGATCAAGGGTTGGGGACTCCCCATCGCCGGGGACCCCATGAACCACTCCGCTCTCCTCTCGGCCGAGCAGATCGACGACCTCCGGACCGAGGTCGGACTCACGCCCGAGTCGGAGTGGGACCGCTTTCCCCCCGAATCTCCGGCCGGTCGGGTCTGTGCCCGGGTGGGGGCCGAGGTGAACAACCAGCCTCCGGGCCCCAGGCCCCGGGTGCCGGTGCCGAACTCCTCGGGATACCGACCCGGCCGGGGACCGGTGTCTACCCAGGTGGCCTTCGGGCGCATACTCACCCGCCTGGGAGACATTCCCGAGGTCTCCCGTCGCCTGGTGACAACCTCCCCCGACGTCTCGGTGTCCACGGGCCTGGGAGGTTGGATCAACAAGAAGGGCGTCTTCTCCCCCCGGTCCGAGCCGGTCTACGAGGACTCGAGATCGGTTCTGAGGTGGGAACCGGGCCCGGGTGGTCAGCACGTGGAACTCGGGATCTCCGAGATGAACCTGTTCCTGCTGCTGGGACAGATGGGGCTGGCTCACGAGCACCACGGGGAGATGCTTCTGCCGGTCGGGACGGTGTACGACCCATTCGTGCTGAGAGGCCTGGATGCCCTGGTGTACTCGGCCTACAACGGGGCACGGTTCATCTTGGTGGGAACTCCCTCGGGAGTGACCCTGGCCCCTGAGGGCGGTGCCCACCAGTCGACGACGACCCCCTCGGTGGGGACGGAGCTACCGGGACTGGGATACTGCGAACCGGCCTTCGCCCGGTCGGTCGACTGGTTGCTCTGTGACGGTCTCTGTCGCCTGGCCGAGCCCGGATCGGACAATCTCTATCTGAGGCTCTCCACCCGTCCCGTGGCCCAGGATCCCCTCGAGGATCTGATCGAGCGGGTCGGGGAGGATCGGGTGAGGTCCGACACCCTCGCCGGTGCGGTGGTCCTGGCCGAGGGAGGTCCGACCCCCGGTACGGGTTCAGGCGGCGGACCCGGTGTCAACCTGGTGGCTTCGGGGGTCATGGTGGTCGAGGCGCTCGAGGCGGGTCGCATCCTGGGTGAGGAGGGCGTCGCCTGGCGTCTCATCGATGTCACCTCACCCGGCCGGCTCTACCGCGACTGGCGGGCGTCGGTCCGGACCCCGCTGCGGGAGGGCCGCCTCAGCCCGTCGGAGAGCCATCTGTTGAAACTGGTTCCCGAGGACCTGCGCAGCCGGCCGGTCGTCACCGTGCATGACGCCGCCACCCACAACCTCTCGTGGATCGGGTCGGCCCTGGGCACCCGCCTGGTTCCCGTCGGGGTCGACAGATTCGGGGAGTCGGGGACCATCCCCGAGCTCTACGAAGCCCTGGGTCTGACACCCGGGCACATCGTGAATGCCGCGCTGTCTCTGCTGTCGTGAGCACAGGGCGGAGCTGTCCCCACTGCCGCGAGGGTGGGTCGGCACCCGGCCCCGAGGGGCATTCGCCACCGTTCCCCATCTCGTCCCGATCCGAACAGGAAATCGGGGGGTTCACAGTCGGTGGCCGAACCTGTAGACTGAACGCATCGAGTCACCCCTGCCCGGGGGCTCGCTATGTCCGATCGGTCCGTGGGACCGCTTCGGAACATGAGGGGCCGACATTCGGCCCAGGTGTGGCCTGGGGCCCCACTCGAGGGCGACCGGTCCGCGGCAGCGGACCGGCGGGGCCCGTCCGGCCCTGTACCGGTTGACCGAACGGAGACGGACATCACCATCACAGCGGGGACCTCGAGTCATATCCCCATTGCCGAACTCGATGATCAGGAGTTCACGCGAATCGTCTACGCCGCCGTGGACGGCACGGCGACGCCGGAGGAACGCGCCCTGCTGGAGGCCAACCGGCCCCGATGGGAACTCACCCTGTTCCACCTGCTCGACGACATCGACGATCGCATCGAAACAGTCCGCGAGAAGACCCGCGGATTCGAGAAGGCGATGGCCCTCGCCGATCTCGAAGGTGAGTGGAGAGCCGTCGACGAGGCCCTCACCGTCCTCATAGGCCCACCGGCGGACACCCGTCCGGCCAAGGGCAAGAGCCGCGCCGCGGCTCCGGCCCCGCTGCCATCGGTCCCCAGTCTGCAGCTCTCGTGGGAGGCTGGTCACGTGGTGGCCTGGGCCGGGGCCCATCAGGCCGCGCCCCTGGGCCATGAAGACATCCTCGAACTGCTGACGGCGGCGGGCGCCCCGAAGCCGGGCTGGGAGGAACACAAGACCCTCAAGCTGCCGGTGGGGGGCAAGGCCCCCGCCCTCACCGCTCCGACCGGCGCGGTACTCGGATGGTTGGTGGCCATGGGCGCGGCGCCCGATGGCATCCCCGGGGGGCCCAGTGTGCGTTGGATGGGCCACGCCGCGGTCGCCGCGGCCTCACTGGTGGCCCAGGGTCGTGTCGTGCCTCAGCTGAAGAGGGTGAAAAAGGGCAAGGGTGAGATCTCCACGTTCGGGGTGCACTGGGTACCGGCCCTGGTCGACGACCATCGGATCAAGGTCCTGGCCGACGCCCTTCCGGGGACCGTCGCCCTCCTGGCAACCGGAGGAGTGGTCAACGATCCCCGCTCGGTGACCCGCACGGTGATCACCGACATGGTCGATGCGATCTGCCGCAGCGGGGCCCAGCGCCTGGAGGTCCCCGCCGCTCCGCCCGAGGTCCGGGGTCGTAGCGACGTGGCGGAGACCATCCTGGCCCGTCTCGACGGCACACCGTTCGAGGCCCCCTCGCGGTACGCGGTGGAGATGTCACGTCGGCTCGAGCAGTGGGCCCGACCGGTCACCTCACCGGGAAAGTCCCGGCTGGTGGTCGAACTGGACCCGCCCGACAGCTCCGAGGCGTGGCTGCTGAAGGTTCTCGTGGCGGGGGCCGACAACACCCTCCAGCCCGTCAACACCGCCCTGATCGATGCGTCCAACCGGCGCCGCAAGGACGTGCAGGACCACCTGACCCGCCTGGAACGCCTTCTCCCGGTTCTGCTCAGACCGGGTGGCGAACGGCGCGGTGAGGTCATCGTCAGCCAGGACGAGGCCTGGGAGCTGATGACCCGCACGGGCAAGTCCCTCGAATCGGCGGGATTCGAGGTGCGGGTACCCCGTCTGTCCCGGCGCCGCACCACCCCGGCCCTGCGCATGACCGCCGACGCCGCCGAGGAGACGGTCGTGGGCGCCCAGCAGCTGGCCTCGGTGCGGTGGTCGGCGGTATTCGACGACGTCGAGCTGGACGCGGCGGAAATCGCCGAACTGGCCCGCCAGGCCCGCCCGATGGTCCGCTCGCGGGGCCAGTGGGTGGAGCTGGACCGGGCCGACCTGGTCGAGGCGGCCGCAGCCCTGGCCGAGAGGGCCGACAAGACGAAGCTGACCGGCGCCGAGATGCTGCGCCACGCCCTGGGCCTGGAGGGTTCGCCGCTGGGAGGTGGAATCAGCGTCGCCGGTGGCGGCTGGGCCGTGGACCTGATTCGAAGTGCCTCCAAGGTGACGGGCGAGGTGGAACTCAAGCCCGAGGGATTCGAGGGAGAGCTACGCCACTACCAGGGCGAGGCACTGGGTTGGCTGGGGTTCATCGACGACGCCGGGCTGGGCGGCTGCCTGGCGCTCGACATGGGTCTGGGCAAGACACCCACCCTGTTGGCCCACCTCCGTCGTTCCCGCACCGAGCAGCCCGACCTGGTCATCGCCCCTCCCGCCGTGGTCGGCAACTGGGCGGCCGAGGCGGCCCGGTTCACACCCGACACCAGGATCGTCGTCCACCACGGTCCGCGCCGGGCGTCGGCGGAGGAGTTTCCCACCGTGGCGGCCGAGGCCGACCTGGTCATCACCACCTACGGCACCGCCGTTCGGGATGTGGACGCCCTGTCCCGGGTGGAATGGAATCGGGTGGCGCTCGATGAGGCCCAGGTGATCAAGAATCACCTGTCGGAGACCTCGCGGCAGCTCCGCAAGGTGGGGGCCCGCAGCCGCCTGGCCCTGACCGGCACACCCATCGAGAACGGTCTCGGCGATCTGTGGGCGATCATGGACTTCACCAACCCCGGTCTGGTCGGTCCCCGTACCGCTTTCATCTCGCAGCTCTCCTCGGAGGGCACCGGCAAGGCGGCGGCGGAGAGTGCGCTGAAGGCTCTCAACGGCATCCTCGTGTTCCGTCGGACCAAGGCCGAACCCTCGATCGCCGCCGAGCTCCCCGACCGGATCGATCAGCTCGACCACTGCACCATGACGAGCGAGCAGATCGGTCTCTACCAGGCGGTTCTCGACGAACTGGTCGTCGCCGAGGCCGACCAGACCACCGAACGCAAGGGCCAGATCCTGGCCGCGATCACCGCCCTGAAGCAGATCTGCAACCACCCTGCGGCCTACAAGCCCGATGACGAACCCCTCGACGGTCGCTCGGGCAAGTTGGCCCGCCTCAACGAGATAGTCGACTCGGTGTTCGCCGCAGAGGAGAAGGTCCTGATCTTCACCCACTTCGCCCGTTGGGGTGATCGTCTGGCGGAATACCTCACCGAACGGACCGGCCGCACCATCAGCTGCTATCACGGCGGGCTGGCCCGTGGGGCCCGCGACCGCATGATCCGGGAGTTCCAGGAGGGCGAAGGGGCCGGGGCCCTGGTCCTGTCACTCAAGGCCGGTGGAACCGGGCTGAACCTGACGGCCGCCAACCATGTCGTGCTCTACGACCGCTGGTGGAATCCGGCCGTGGAGGACCAGGCGCGGGATCGTGCCTGGCGAATCGGTCAGGAGAAGACGGTCATCTCACACCGCCTGGTGTGTCCGGGCACAGTGGACGAGAGAGTCGAGGAGGTGGTGGCCGGTAAGCGCAAGATCGCCGACATGGTGCTACCCAAGTCGAGCTCCCTGGGCGACCTCGATGCCGGACAGCTTCAGGCGGCACTGGGGCTGGATCCGGACCTGGTCATGACCGAGGCTCCAGAGGACACCGCCCCCGCCACCGATTCCGAAGGGAACGACACTTGAGTTCCAACGGTCAGAGGAAGAACGGCTCACAACCGTCGAAGCGCAAGAAGCGAAAGCCCAAGGTTCCGGCTCGGCGCTTCTGGGGCGAGGACAAGCTGGACGTCGCCCTCGAGGACAAGATCGAGATAGCCGCCGATCCCGCCGCGGTCGTCCGCTCCCTCGGCAGCCCGCCCCTCTCGGGGCGCGAGACCCTGGCCGAGCACTACTTCGAGGCGGTCTACGAGAAGGTCGTCGGTCTCGGTGGCGCCCTGGCTGCGGCCGGGGACCTGCTCAGGCTGGACGACGAAGAACCGCCCGAGGACGGGGAAGAGAGCGGACCTCGGGGGTGACTCCGCAGCGAAGGGGTTCGTCGGTGGATGCCGACCGTCACGACCCCGGGGGCCGCGAGGTGATCCAGTACCGGCATCGGAGCGGCATCCTGGACCTGGGCTGGGGGCACCCCGATCCCGACCTGTTGCCGGCGGATGAGTGGTCACGAGCCTGGTCCCGGGCCGTCCGCCGCTGGGGCCATCAACTGCTCACCTACGGGCACGGGCCCGGTCCCATCCCCTTCCGACGCTGGTTGGGTGAACGGCTGGGCGAGACTGACGCCCACCCCGTGGATCCGGATGAGATCGTCGTCACCGCCGGGGCGTCCCATGCTCTCGACCTGCTGGCCACGGCCCACACCCGCCGCGGTGATCTGGTCCTGGTTCAGTCCCCGACCTACCACCTCGCCATGCGCATCCTGGCCGACCACGGACTCGTTCCGATGGCCATGACCCCCGACCGCGGTGGACTGGGAATCGACGTGGCTGCCACCGCCGACCGGGCACACGATGCCTGCGCCCGTGGGCGGCGGATATCCATGATCTACGTGGTGGGTACTTTCGCCAACCCGACGGGTCGTTCGCTGGCGGCCGATCAGGGTGCCGCCCTGGCCAACCTGGCCGAGGAACTGGGCGCGGTGATCGTCGAGGACGACACCTACCGCGAACTGGCGTTGGCCGGCGATGCACCCCGGTCACTCCAGTCGGCCCACCCATCGAGTGGCGTGGCCCGCATCGGCTCGTTGTCCAAGGTCCTCGCCCCGGCCCTCCGAATCGGCTGGATCACCGGTCCGGTGGAGATCGTGGGGCCCGTCTCCGGAGGTGGGCTGCTCGACAGCGGGGGAGGAGTGTCCCACGCCAACGCCCTCACGGCGGTGGAGTTCGCCTCCGGCGGGGGGTTCGACAGCCACGTCGCGACCCTGCGCGAGGCCTACCGGGGACGTCGCGACGCCCTGGTGGCCGGGCTTCACCGCCACTGTCCGGACCTGGATTTCGAGATCCCCGACGGCGGCTGGTTTCTCTGGGTGGAGACGCCGAAGGTCGGCCAGGGGACGGACTGGTCGACCCGGGCCGAGCGGCAGGGTGTCGCCTTCCTCCCCGGAACCACCTTCGCGCCCGGCGACGACTCCGTAGGCACCCGAGCGACACTCGAGCAGCGAATCCGCCTCTCCTTCAGCCTGCTGTCCACGGCGGAACTGCAGGAGGCCGCCCTTCGGCTGGGTCGGGCGTTCTCGGTGGATGGCCGCGACTAGGCCCGGTACCTCAGCGGTGCCTCCTGGCCAGGAATTCCGTCATTCGGCGACGCTTCTCGTCGGATTCGAAGAGCAGGGCCTGGGCGGTCACGTCGAAATCGGTCGTGGCCGGCCGGTGGAGAGCCAGGGCCCGCTTCGTGAGTTCGAGGGCCCGCCAGGAGCGTTCGGCGATGGTGTCGGCCAGCGCGGCGGCGGTGGCCTCCAGATCCTCCGAGGGGCAGACGCGATCGACCAACCCGGCGGCCAGCGCGGTGTCGGCGTCGATGATCTCGCCGGCGTAGAGCATTCGCCGAGCCATGGCGAGGCCGACCAGTTGAACCAGCCGCCAGTTGCCGCCGGCCCCGGCGAGTATGCCCAGGTTCAGTTCCGGTTGACCGAAGCGGGCTCGGGACCCGGCCACCCTCATGTCACAGGACATGGCCAGCTCGCAACCTCCGCCCAGAGCCCAGCCGTCGACGGCGGCGATGGTGGGCCAACGGTGAGCCTCGATGCGCTCGAAGAGTCCGGCGTTGATGGCCCGTAGCGCATCGTCGGCCCCTCTCTCCACCAATTCGGCGATGTCGGCCCCGGCCACGAACATCCCCGGTGTGGTCGAGTGGAAGATCAGGATCCCCGGTTCGGTAGCAGCGTCCAGGACGCTGTGAATCAGATCCACGACCTCCTCGTTGAGAGCGTTGCGGACCTCGGGACGGTTGAACCCGATCCAGGTTCGACGGTCATCGCGCCTGACCACCACGGCCGATTCCTCGGGAACACCCCCGGTCACCACTGGTAGAACCCCTCTCCGGTCTTCTTGCCCAGACGGCCCTCGGCCACCATCCGCCGGAGCAGCTCGGGGGGTGTGAACCTGGGACCCAGCTGATCGGAGAGGTATTCGGCGATGGCCAGCCGGACGTCGAGCCCGACGAGATCGGTGAGCCTGAGGGGGCCGATCGGATGCTTGTACCCGAGGACCATGGCCCGGTCGATGTCCTCGGCGGACGCCACCTCGTCCTCGACCATGCGGATGGCCTCCATCCCCAGTGCGATCCCCAGCCGGCTGGAGGCGAACCCGGGCGAGTCCCGCACCGTTATAGGAGTCTTCCCGATCAGTTCGACCAGGGAGCGGGTGGTCTCCACGGTCCGGGGGGAGGTTCTGGCCCCCACGACGATCTCGACCAGCTGGGAGACCGGCACCGGGTTGAAGAAGTGCATCCCTATGAAGCGTCCCGGTTCGGTGAGAACACCGGCGAGCTCACCGATCGAAAGGGAGCTGGTGTTGCTCGCCAGGACGGCGGCGTGGGGGTAGGCCGCCTCGGCGCCCACGAGTACGGATTTCTTGAGTTCGGGATCCTCGGGAACGGCTTCCACCACCAGTTCGGGGTCGGAGACGGGTGCCGGTCCCACCATCATCTCCAGCGCGGCCAGGACCTGCTCGTCCTCTCCCTCGCGGCCCCGGCGTCGCAGGGTGCGACCCAGCGAGTCCGTGATCCGTGCGAGGGCGGCCTCGGTGGCCTCCGGTCCGGTTTCCGTGACGGTCACCTCGCGGCCGGCCAGGAGAAATTCGACCGCGATGCCGGCACCCATGGTGCCTCCCCCGATTACGACGATCACACTGTGCTCCTTGGTCTTGGGCTCCCTGGTCCTGGGCTCCCCGGTCTCGGGCTCCCTGGTCCTGGGCGGCGGGACCAGACGATCGTTCCGGTCCTCGACTACGGGACCCAGACGATAGTTGTGCGACGTCAGACGCCCCAGTCCTACCAGCCCTCCACCCGGAGATTCCGGTCCCGGACGGCTCTCCCGAGGTACTCGGCCAGATGGCCGGGCTCCCAGCGGAGAGCGAATCCGACGACCTCATCTGAGGGTTCCTCACCCTGGCTCCACGCGGCGCTGATCCCCGGGGCCAGGAGTCCGGCCATGGCCTTGCGTTCGTCGGGGTCCAGAGTCTGGGCCAGTTCCCGCAGGCGGTCTATGACCCTGCCGGCGGCGGCGACCATGGGGTCGCCCTCCTCTCCCGGCCCACCGGTGTCGGGGTCACGGGTCATGAAGCTGACTCGGGTCTCGTGGCAGTCAATGTGGCGGTCTCCTGGGATCGGTGCCGCTCAGGGCGGTGTCGTGGGTCCAAGTAGGCGCCCACGAGATTCGGCTTACCAAGGGTGACGCCAGTCGGCTGGGATGGTTACGGTCGCACTCCGGGGATGTTCGTGACGACGGCTGTAACCCCGAGGGGCCGAGGACGTCTGCACGTCCTGTAGGAGGCGAATTGACGATCCGACTGATCCTGACCAACCCGGCGGGAAACATCCGAGAGCTCGTCATCGACCGTTCCCTCACGGTGGGACGCGAGGGCACCGACCTCGTGCTCGAGGACCAGTCCGTCTCCCGGTCGCATCTTCGTCTGGAGCCCGTGGAGGCCATGGGGGACCGCCCGTCCGGTGTGAGGGTCACCGACCTGGGTAGCTCCAACGGCACATTCGTCGCCGATACCCGCATCGAGGGTCCCGTGGTCCTCGTCGACGGAGAGTCGCTGGTGGCGGGGCAGACCCGCATCGAGATCCGGGTCGACCCCGATCCCGCGGCCCGTCGGGTCAGGCCGACGCCGGTGGCCCCGGCCATGGAGGAGATCGAGGCCGACGACATCGTGGTGAGCTTCGTGCCCGGGTCGGCCGGATCAAAGGTTGCGAAATCGGTGCTGGACACCGCTCGAAGGGCCCGCAGGAACCTGGCCGGTCTCGGATCGGAGCCCTGGCACACGCGGGTGACCATCAATCTGGTGGACCCCTTCCCCGACCCGGAGAATCCCGAGTCCATCATCACCGGCGGGTCCGTCGTGGACCCCGACAATTCCGTGGTGTGGATGGCCGTCAGCGCCGAATCCGCCCCGGAGGATCCGCACCGGCCGTTGGCCGTGCTGTTCGGATCGGTACTCCCGGCGGCAGCGGAGGTGGGGCACATCCTGGAGGGATACGGACTGCACCTGGCCGGTACCCCCGAGCCGGCACCGGAGGAGGTCGCCGGTCTCGGAGGATCTCTCGACTCGCTGGACCCCACCCGACGCGGACCCTTTCTGGCGTCGTTCGTGGCCTTTCTCATATCCCGCGAGGGTGAGGACGCTCTCCGTCAGTTGCTCGCCGCCCCCCAGGGGGGCCTCAACGAGGCCTGGAACCGTATCTACGGTCGCTCCGAGGCGGCCATGGAGCACATGTGGTGGGGGGAGCGGGGCGAGGAGAAGCCGGAGCTGGGGACGCTCGACTTCCTGAAGATGTCCTGGCGGTATGTGAGGCCCTACCGCCTCCGTCAGGCCGAGGTGTTCGCCTACATGCTCCTCAGTCTGGGATTCACGGTCACCTACCCCTTCGTCACCCGTTCCCTGTTCGACACGGCCATCCCCAGTGGCGAGATGAGCCGCGTGCTGCAACTCCTGGGCATACTCGGAATCGCCTTCGCCATATCCCTGGCGGCCAGTGTGCGCCAGACCTACCAGGGATCATGGATCTCGGGCTCGGTGGTGAGAGACCTCCGCCGGGACATCTTCGGGCGACTCCAGAGGGTGCCCGACGCGTGGGTCTACCGTCACCCCCAGGGTGATGTCCTGACCCGTCTGTTGAGCGATGTCGGTCAGGTCGAATCGGGTCTGTCGACCGCCCTCAGCGACGGTGTGTTCCAGGTCGTGTCACTGATCGTGTCGACGATAATCATGCTGAAGGTCAGCTTCGTCCTGGGCCTCATCGTGCTGGCCGGGGCTCCGGTCGTCGCCATCATCTACACCCGGATGTCCGACGGGGCCCGACGGCGCAGCCTGGCGGTGCAGGAGGAGTACTCCGGAGTGGTCACCGTGGCCTCGGAGAACTATCAGGCCAACCGGGTGGTCAAGCTGTTCCGCCTGGCCGGCCGGGAGGAGAAGCGCTTCGATCGGGCGTCGGGGCGGTTGTTCGACTCCCAGTTGCGCCTCAGCCTCTTCGGTGGGTTGTTCGGAGTCGCGGTCGAGGGCACGATGACCCTCCTCCGTCTGGCGATCCTGGGGATCGGCACCTGGCTCATATTCGAGGGCAACTTCACCCTGGGCGGCCTGGTGGCTTTCCTCGGGATCATGGGTGAGGTTCTCTCCCCGGTCACGGGACTGACCAGCCTGGGCCAGTCGATTCAGGCATCGGTGGGATCCCTCATCCGCCTCGAGGAGGTCCTCCAGGCCGAGCCCGAGCCCGAAGGAGCAGACCTCCCCGCTCTCGCTCCGCTGAGCAGCGACATCCGTCTGGAGAACGTGTCTCTGTCCTACACACCTGAGCAGAGGGCTCTCGACGGGGTGGACGTCACCATCCCCGCCGGATCCAGGGTCGCCTTCGTGGGTCCCTCGGGGTCGGGGAAGTCCACCACCCTCAACATCCTGATGCGTCTCTACGAACCCGACGAGGGCCGCCTCCTCTTCGACGGTGTCGACGTCAGGGAGAGGTCACTGGCGTCACTGCGATCACAGATGGGAGTGGTCTTCCAGGACTCGTTCCTGTTCGACGCCACCGTCCGGGAGAACATCGCCATGGGCGAGGAGGGGGTCACCGAGGACCAGATCCGGGCCGCGGCCACCGCCGCCGAGGTCGACGAGTTCATCGACAACCTGTCCCACGGATTCGACACCCTGGTGGGCGAGGGAGGCCGGAACCTGTCCGGGGGCCAGCGCCAGAGGGTGGCCATCGCCCGGGCTCTGGTCGCCGACCCCCCAATCCTGCTCCTCGACGAGGCCACCTCGGCTCTCGATCCCCGCACCGAGCGCCAGATCACGTCCACCCTCGAACGGGCCGGAGCCGGCCGGACGGTGGTGGCCATCACCCATCGCCTCACGTCCATAGCGGACTACGACATCATCTTCGTCATCGACGACGGTCGTGTGGTGGAGCACGGATCTCATGATCTGCTGGTCGAGAATCGGGGGGTCTACGCCCGGTTGTGGGCCGAGCAGACCGGGGCCCCGCTGCCCGAAGCCGAGGCGGTCGATCTCGCCGACGTCCTGTCCGATCTGCCGCCCTTCGTCAACCTCGACGGAGAAGATCTGGCCGAGGTAGCCGCGATGTTCGACCAGATCCGGCTGGAGCCGGGAGCCACGGAGGTCGAAGGCGGGCGGCTGGCGGTGGTGCTCTCGGGGATGGCCGAGGTGGTGGCGGCCGGATCCGACCATGGCAGCCTCCCCATGAGAGAACTGGGGCGGGGTGCGGTGTTCGGGCTCAATGCCCTGCTGGGCCAGAACCAGGGGAACATGCTCCGGGCCCGGAGCGAGGTGACCCTGGCGGTGCTCGACGCGGACCGGCTGGAAGACCTCAGGACGAGGTTCGAATCGGTCGAAGCCGGACTGTCGGGCCGATCGACACTGATGGGGGCGCCCCGGGGGACCGTGGTCTCCCGTCTGACCATCGGGCCCCAGACCCGATCGACCCATGGCGGGCCCGGCGCCCCGGCCGGTTGACGACCGCCGCTGCCCCCGGTCGACGGACGGGTCCCGGCACGGGGTCGGGGCTCAGCGAACGTCGACGTCGATGACCACCTGTGGCGGCTGGTAGGTTCGCGGTTGGGTGAGGGTCGGGGCTCAGCGAACGTCGACGTCGATGACCACCTGAACCCGCTCGGCCACGGACATCTCGAGGGCCGTGGCCAGGACCGAGGCCAGATCCCCGGGGTCCGCCACCCGGAATCCACGCCCTCCGCAGGCCTCGACCGCTCCGGCGTAGTCCGGCGAGGGCGACAGTGAGCTCAAGGGCATCACCGCGGCGGATACGGCAGCACCCTCCGGATACATACCCCGGGTCGACTTACGGACGGCGTCCCAGGCGGAGTTGTTCTTGACCACGGTCACGACCGGCAGACCGAGTGCCGTCGCGGTCTGATGACAGGCGAGAGGGTTGGCGAAGAGATAGGAGCCGTCTCCGACCACGGCGACGACCGGCAACGCCGGACG
>DRKF01000307.1 GCA_011051915.1 Acidimicrobiales bacterium
TCCTCCCTCGGCCCAACAGGCGGGAGAGCAGTCCGGGCTCCCCTGTGGTGACGGTCATGAAGGACGGGCAGTCTCCCTCCAGGCAGCTGAAGTCGAGATTGCAGGTGGTCTGATCGATGTGGGTCTTCCGCCCGAAGGGGGTGTCCACCGGTTGCACCGAAAGGCAGTTGCTGACGTCGCCGCAGTCCCCGCACCCCTCGCAGATGCGCTGGTTGATGACCACCCTCTGGTTCGGGGTCTCGACCAGGCCCCGCTTGCGGGCCCGCCGTAGTTCCGCCGCGCAGGGTTGGTCGTGGATCAGTACCGTCACCCCCGGTGTGGCGGCCAGGAGCTCCTGGGCCTCCATGATGCGGTCTCGGTCCCAGACCTTCACCGAACCGGGCAGCTCACGGCGATGGCGGTGGACGTCGTCGGTCGTGACGATGATGGCGGCGACCCCCTCGGCCTTCAGCATGTCCACCACCCGGGCGATCTCCAGCTGGCCCTCGGGATGCTGACCGCCGGTCATGGCCACGGTGCCGTTGAACAGCAGCTTGTAGGTGATGTTCACCCCGGCGGCGACCGCCGCCTGTACCGCCAGTTGACCGGAGTGGAAGTAGGTTCCGTCGCCGAGGTTCTGGAACATGTGGTCGGTCCGGACGAAGTCCGACATGCCGATCCACTGGGTCCCCTCGTTGCCCATGCAGGTGATACCGGCGATGTCACCGACCCGGTCGGAGTCCATCAGCAGGGTCATGGTGTGACAGCCGATCCCCGCCCCCACCATCGCCCCCTCGGGAACCCGCGTGCTGCGGTTGTGGGGACAGCCCGAACAGAAGAACGGTGACCGCGTGACCCCACCCGGAACGGGGCTCAGCGGTATGCGGGACCTCTCGCGGCGCTCGGGCACCAACCGGTCTCCCAGACGTGATTCGAGGCGGCGGCGCAGCAGGGGCACCAGGGTGTCGGCGTCCAGCGCACCCCAGCCGGGGAACAGGGGACGCCCGTCCTCGTCGGCCTTGCCCACCACAACCGGACGATCGGGCATGGGGTAGAGGGCGTCCTTGAGCAGCGACTCGATGTTGGCGTGCTTCTCCTCGATCACCACCACCTGCTGGAGCCCCCGGGCGAAGATCCTCACCGTCGTGGGGTTGAACGGCATCGGCATGCCCATCTTCAGCAGACGGATACCGGCGCCGGCCACCGCGGAATCGTCATCGAGTCCCAGCCGGGCCAGGGCCTCACGCACCTCCCGGTAGGTGATACCCGAGGACACGATCCCCACCCAGGCATCGGGCGGGTCGACCGTCACGTGGTTCAGCTTGTTGTCGGCCGCGTAGGTTCGGGCCAGCTCGTAGCGGACCTCGATGATCTCCCGCTCGATCTCCAGGGTGTGAGGGGTGAGCAGGCCTCCGTCGGGCCGGTGCAGGTAGGGGCGACCCTCGTGGAGAGGTAGCACCGGCTGGATCCGCTCGGGGTGCAGGTTCACCGCCGCGGTGGCGTCGGCCACGTCGGCCACGATCTTCAGCGCCGACCACAGACCGGTGGCCCGGGACATGGCGATGCCGTGACGACCCAGGTCCAGGGCCTCACCGGGGTCACCCGGGTACAACAGCGGCATGTGCATGTCGGCCAGCAGCCCGGCCGAGGAGGAGGGCACGGTGGAGGACTTGGCCGCGGGATCGTCACCGACGACGGCCAGCACCCCTCCCTTCATCGAGGCACCGGCGAACACCCCGTGGCGCAGGGCATCGGCCGCCCGGTCCACTCCGGGAGCCTTGCCGTACCAGATGCCCACCACTCCTTCGTAGATGGGGTCGGGCCGGGCGGCGGCCAGCTGGGAACCCATCACGGCGGTGGCCGCGTACTCCTCGTTCATGCCGGGGCGGAACCTCACGGGCAGGTCCGGCTCGAGCCTGGCTGCGGCCTCGACCGCGGCTCCGAGTCCGCCGAGAGGCGAACCCTGATATCCCGAGACGAAGGCGGCGGTGCGCAGACCGGCCCGACGGTCGGCCCGCAGTTGTTCCAGGGGTATCCGGGCCAGAGCCTGGATCCCGGTCATGAAGACGGTCCCGCTGTCGGCCAGGAACCGGTCCTCGAGTCGATAGGTGTCGGTCAATGTCTCCTCCTTGCGGTGGAGCGCTCACCGAGGTGGGCGCGTCGTTGCGCTGCCCCCTCCAGAGTGACAGATTCCCGGCCCCCTCGGGGTCCCGCCCAAGGGTGCCGGATCGGCATCTTCGGTAGCCTGCGGCCATGGGGCTCAGCCCGCTGCCACGATTCCGTCTCCTGACCCTGGCCGTGCTTCTCCTGCTCGGCGCCTGTGCCGGAGGCGATTCCCTATCCTCAGGAGACTCGGTCGGCCTCACCTACCGCGTCGAAGGAGGCATCAGCGGCTCGCTGCAGGCCGAACTGGCGATCGCCCCCGACGGGGTCGGGAGCTGGACGGCGGGGGGTGAGACAGTCGTGCTCGTGGTCTCCCGGTCCCTGCTGGACGACACCGTGGCCCGCCTGCGGGCCCAGGGCCTCGGACGCATCACACCAACTCCGCCCGATCCCAATCTCGCCGACGGACTCACAGTGACGATCACCGCCGGGAACGACAGCATCTCCTGGTACGGCATCACCGAGCAGCGCGACCGCTTCCGGCCCGATGAGATCTCACTACTCGAAACCGCCGAGGGGTTGTTCTCGCTGGTGACCGGCGCCTCCCCGGTCACGGCGGCGACTCCCGGACCCGACGAGAAGGGAATCAGGGGGTTCGTGGCCCGGGCCGACGACGGCTCACTCCTGCTCTGCTCGAGCCCGCCGGTTCAGGGGCGGTGCGAGGGGAACTCGGTGGCACTGGTCGATCTCGACGAGGGGGTCGCGGCGAAACTGGAGTCGACCGTGGGCAACGATCCGGCGATCGTCATCGGGGAGATCACCGACGAGGGCCTGAATCTCTCCTGAGCGGTCGAGAACGACCGGTTTTCCGGGATTCGGCTTCTGGACCCGCCGATGTCCCACTCAGGGTCCATACTGGTGGCCATGCCCTGGATCGCCGTCGGTGACATCGTCTGCAAGCCGCCTCGGATCGGTGATCTGGACCGGAGCGCACTGCCGGTCTCGGAGCCTCCTCGGGTCGAGGAAGGATGGGTGGAGGCCACCGACGTCCTCCTGACCGAATCGGTGCTGGACGGCTCCGATGCGGAGGTGATCGAGCTGACCGATGTTCATCTTCGGCGGGTGACGATCCTGGTCGGGCCCGAAACCGTCATCCGTCTGTGGCGCTGCCGGCTGGACGACGTCGATCTGAGTAGTTGCCGGGTGGAGTCGATGCGGGAGTGTCTCGTGACCGGCTCCAAGCTGGCCGCCACCGATATCACCGACGGTTCGCTCGAGAACGTGGTCTTCGACAACTGTCGCCTCGACGCCACCGATTTCTTCGACTGCCGGCTTCGCCGGGTCTCATTCACCGAGTCCGATCTCACCAACGTCCGATTCGACCGGGCCGAACTCAGTGACGTGTCGTTCGACCACAGCCGGTTGACGAACGTGGAGATCTCGGGGACCCGCTTCGAACACGTGGACATGCGGGGCGCCGTCTCGATCGGTCTGGCTCATCTGTCCGCCATGCATGGGGTGACTATCACCGTGGATCAGGCTCTCGAACTGGCCGTCCGCGCTGCCGACGCTCTCGGGTTCGGTATCGAGCGCCCTCCCGGCTAGCGCGCCACCGCAGCCCGGCTCCGCTCGGCTGAACTACGGGCGATGGCCTCGGGGTCCCGGGCTCAGGGATAGAACGACTCGATCCGCTCCGCCCGGTAGATCACGAGGTTCCGACCGGGAGCGGCGACCCTGAGGTCGAAGACGACCTCGCCACCGCTGCCGTCGGAATCGGGCACGACCTCCACGATCTGGGCCGTGATGCCGTCGGGTCGACCGGAGTTGAGGCCACCGTTCACGACCAGGACATTGCCGTTGTCGAGACGGTCGGCGTCACCCACGAAAGCGGCGAACACCGGCTCCCCGTCGATCTCCGAGCGGTACTCCCACACGACCTCGGCCGTGCCGGAGTCGGGATCCAGGCGGTACTGCACCGCCCTCGAGTAGGGAGGCGGCAGCCCGTCGTCGGGCCCGCGGGCCGTTCCGGGTCGACCGTTGCCGTTGTCGTAGAGCAGCAGGGTTCCGTCGCCCTGCCACTCGATCGCGTGCTGGTGGTAGGCGAAGCCGGCCGGATCGGTCAGTTCGAAGTCGCCCCCGGGACCGAACCTCCAGGCCAGTTCACCGGTGGTGCGGTCTATCTGCAGGATGGCGTCCTGGTGCCTCACCGAAACCGTGAGGTATCGACCCGTGGGGTCGACGACCACCGCGTTGGCGTGGGTCCAGTCGGTGGCCCGGTCGAATCCCTGGGCCCGGTACAACCAGTTCGGGAATACCTGATCGAACGGCAGTCCGCAGACGTTCTGGTCCTCGGGACGGTTCACGGGATCCAGGTAGTCGATCAGGGGGTAGCGGGCCACCACCTCGCCGGACGGTGCGAACTCCACGATCACGTCGGAGATCAGGTCGTACGTTCCGTCGATTCCCAACGGCTCACCGCACAGACCCTCCTTCGGGAATCCCCCCAGGGTGATCAGCTCGGTGCTCAAGGTCAGCAGGTCGCCGTCGGGGAGCATGGCCAGCTCGTGGTGCATCGAATCGACGTCCACCGGGGTCGCGTCCTGCCCCACCACCCTCCGGCCGTAGGCGTCGAACTCGAGCGGTCCGGTGATGATGCTGCCGGCCCACTCCTCGACGGTTCGCCCGAAGAGATCGATCCGCCGCGCCGCGGTGTCGTTGTACTCGTGCAGCAGGGTGCCGTCGAGGAGCTGGCGTACGTCACCGATCGAATGGTCCGCGCGGTGGTACCAGACGACCTCACCCTCGGCGTCGACCGCCACCAGGTACCCGTCCCTGGGAGGTTCGGACCCGTCGTCGGGGACCACGCCCGACAGCTGGTCGGTCACATCCAGCAGGTCGAACAGGGTGAACCCCTCGCTCATTGAGCCGGTGTCGGCGACCGCGATCTCGAAATCGGGGAACTCGGCGGGAACCGGTCCCGTCGTGAGTTCCAGGGTCCTCGTCGCCATGCCGTCCCCGACCGTTATCTCGTACGTGCTCTCGGCTCTCAGCCCCACGATCGGAATCTCGTGGTGGGGACCCGCAGTGGTCACCGGGACCACGAACGAGCGCTCACTCCCGTTCACCAGGACCTCAGGGCGAAGATCCTCGGGACCATCGACAACCAGGCGACCGATCAGGGCGTGGTCGGGCTCCAGCGCCACCGTCGCCCTGAACGACGGGGCCCCGGCCTCGACGGCGGGCCCCGGGGTGGTGGGAGTCGCTGCCGGCGCTGTCGTCGAGGACGCCGGAGACGTGGGAGACGTGGGAGGTATTGACACGACGCTGGACCGGGCGGCCGTGTCAGCCGCTGCCGTCGTCGCCGGACCACCCGAGGAACACGCCGACAGGATGAGTCCGATACCCATCAGCACGACGGCGAACCTCAGCCGCCGGGGACATCGCCGGTTCAACTCAGCTTCCGATCTGGCATCGACATGGACCTCGCCGGATAGTTCGGTGACGTTCGAGGCATCCTTGCACAGCCGTAAGGCGGTCACACGGGAGCTATCTCCCCCTGACGGAGGGTGGACCCCTGGGGTCCGGGGATGATCTCGATGCCGGTGCGCAGCCGCTCCCTCAGGGCCGGCACGTGGCTCACCACCCCCACCATGCGCCCTCCCTCGCGGAGCTTGTCCAACTCGTCGACGGCGAGCTGAA
>DRKF01000308.1 GCA_011051915.1 Acidimicrobiales bacterium
TAGCATCGACGGCTTGCGGGTCACCGACCTGACCTATAGTCGGCGGGCCGTGGGTCGACGCCGCATAGTGTCCCCCGCGGCAGACGAGGAAACACGTGGACCTTCGAGAACTCCGGCTGTCGATCCGCCGTCACTGGGTGGTGGCTCTGATCGCCTTCGACGTATGTGTGCTGCTGGGTGTGGCGGCCGCCTATCTGCCCAGTCGCCAGTACACCGCCAAGGTCACCCTCATCGCCGAGGTCCGCGAGGTGCCGGGTTCCACCCCTGAGTCGGTGGCCCGGGCCGTGTCGTTCGAGCTGCCCAGCCTGGCGGAACTGGTCCAGAGCCGGTCGGCCCGCGACGAGGCGGCGGCGGCGGTTCCCGCCGCCTACCGAAGTATCGATCCCGATGTCGCGGCGAGCTTCACCACCAGCGTGTTCGAGATCACGGTCGTGACCGGGGACCCCCAGGCGTCCGCCGACTGGGCCGCGGCTCTCGGGCAGTGGCTGGAGGACCAGCGCAGCGGTCCGGGCTTCTACAACCTGAGGATCGTGGATCCACCGCTGGTTCCGTCCTCACCCTCGTACCCCAAGCCGGTGCCACTGATCGCGGCGGCCACGGTGATCGGCATCATCGCCGCCGTGTTCGCGGCCGTGGTCACCGGACGGATCCGCGAGGCCTTTGACAGCACCGAGACCATCAGGCAGCGCCTGGGAACGTCGGTCCTGGCCGAGATCCCCTCGGTGAGATCGCTCAGGGCCGGAACGACCCCGATAGTGGAACTGCTCGAGAGTGGTGTCCCCGAGCTGGTCGACGCCTTCCAGGGACTGAGGACAAACACCGAGTTCCAGATTCAGGAGCACGGTGTGAGGCGTATCGCCGTGGCCTCGTTCCGGGCCGGTGAGGGAAAGTCGACCGTGGCGGTGGGCCTGGCCTGGTCCCTGGCCGCGGTCGGGGTGGACACCACCCTCATCGACGCCGACCTGCGTCGGCCGTCCCTGCACCGCCGTCTGGGTGTCCCCTCGGGCCACGGTCTGGCCGATCTCCTCACCGGGTCGGCGGAGGACTTCGTACGACCCACCTCCATGAGCGGCCTGAGGTATCTCCCCGCCGGCCTCCCCGACGGCCGGCCGGGCGACCTGGTCCCCGTCACCCTGCCCAAGGCCATGGCCGAGCTCAGTGTCGAGGGTGGTCTGCTCATAGTCGATGCTCCCCCGATGAGAGAGGTCGTCGAGACGGCCTCGATACTCTCCCAGGTCCGCTACGTGATCCTGGTCATCGACGCCTCCACCTCGGAGCTGCCCGAGATCGCCGCGGCCGTGGACCGGCTGAGGGAATCGGGCTCGGTACTTCTCGGCGTGGTCATCAACCGTGTCCGGCGGCGAATTTTCGACCGTCGCTCTCCCTACTATGACAAGACCAGCCTCGGTTCGGGCTGAGAGGTCCACAGGTGGGTAGCGCCGCGCTGATCCTCGTCGCCTTCGTGGCGTTGATGGGGACGCTGCTGCTCTTCGGGTGGTTCACCGGGCTCGAGCGGAGGGGCCGTGGTGAGGTCGTGGTCGCGACCGTCCTGGGGGTGGCCCTGCTGGAGGCCGTGCTGTTCCAGAGCCAGAACACCGTTCCCAGCGGGTTGTTCCGTATCCCGTTGGGCTCCTTCGACGTCCGGCCGGTCGACGTCCTGATACCCATGGCACTGGCGGCGAGGGTCCTGGCCCGCCCGCCTGGATCCAGAATCTCCTTCACGGCCCTTCTCTGGGTGGCGTTCGTCGTCTGGTACGCAGCCGGCGGAATAACCGGCTACTACGGGGGTAATCCCGTACCCGAGGTGATCGGCCAGGTCCGATCGATGCTGCTGTTCGGCGGTGCCTACGCCCTGGTGGCGGGCACCGATGTCCGCAAGCTCCTCGGGGAGAAGTTCCTCAGGGTCGTGAGCCGGCTCCTGTTCGCCATCGCCCTGGGCTACATCGCCATGATCATGTTGGTGGGCCCCACCAGTGTCGGCGCCGGGCCCGTGACCATCCCCGAACTCGGGGGACTCGGGGCCGACACCTCCTCCATCATCAGTGCGATGGGACTGATGCTCATCCTGGTGGAGATCTCCTCGCCGGTGCACCACCGTTTCCGAATCGTGGCCGGGTCGCTGGCCATGCTGATCCCCCTGATCGGCGACCAGGCGGCCTCCATCGTGGGGCTGGTGGTGATGATCGGCCTCACCATGCTCACCTCGCTCACTCCCAGATGGCGGGAGAGAGTTACCGTCACCCCGACGGAGTTCCTGCTCGTGGTGGTGCTGTCGTTGACCGTGGGCCTGGTGGGCCTGACCGCGGCGGGGCGGACAGAAGACATCACCAGCGGAGTCGAGGATGCTCTAGTGGGAAATGCCCAGGACAGCACCTCGCGGTTGCGCGTTCTGCTGTGGGAGGACGCCAGGGACTTCATCTTGGAGAGCCCGGTGATCGGTCACGGGGCGGGGTTCCGTCAGATACTGCCCGATCAGTGGCCGGCTCCCCCGAGTCTGGTCGCCTCCCACAACATCCTCCTCGATGTCACCCTCCGGTCGGGGCTGGTGGGCCTGGCCCTGTTTCTCGCCGCCATGTTCTCGAGTTTCCGAGAGGTGCTGACCTCCTGGCGGTCCCGTCTCGACCCGAGACTCACCATGCTCAGCCTCGGGGCCGGAATAGGAATCGGCGGGATCCTCGCCAAGGGCATGGTCGAATCGGTCTTCGACAAGTTCCGGCTGGCGGTCTTCCTTGGTGCTCTGCTGTCGATGATCAGCGGTATCGCCCGACAGGCCGAGACCGCCGAGTGGAGTCCAACGGGGGACTGGGTTCCACCGGTCCTCGAGGAGAGAATTGATGCAACTCTCCGAATCGGCCCGGACCGCCGATAGGTACTCCATGGAACCGGAATCCGAGGACCCAGGCCCGAGAGGGGACATCAGCGTCGCGATGCTGGATTCGGGTCGCTACTCCGGACCATATGACGTGGGGCTCTGCCGGGCCCTGATCGGCGAGGGTGTCGGAGTCACTCTCCACACCCGGCCCCCCCGGGCCGGAGAGGCCCAGGAGTCTCTGCCCGAACACGAGGAAGCGGATTTCTACCGTCTGTCCGAACGGCTGCGGCGCCGTGGGGTCCCAGCCGTCATCGCCCAGGTTCTCCGGTTGCTCGAGCATCCCTTCGACCTCATCGGTCTGTGGCGGCGGCTGCGTACCGAACGGCCCGACATCGTGCACTACCAGTGGTTGGTGGTACCCGCGCTCGATGGAATCCTGATCCGTCTCTGGCGCCGCTCGCCGGTGGTTGTGACGGTACACAACACGAACCCGCTGCACGGCGTCTCAGTACTCTCCCCCCGCCGTCTGGGGATGAACTGGGCCATGAAGGGGGCCGACGCGCTGATTGTTCACACCCGGTTCAGCATCGGGCAACTCGAGTCCCAGGGGGTGAACACGCCCGCCTCGATCGTGCCGATCGGTGTGGAGATCCAACCAGCGTGTCCGTCGCGTCCGGCCGCCGCCGACGAGCCTCTCAACGTGCTCATGTTCGGCCGTGTGTGTCAGTACAAGGGAGCTGACGTGCTCGTTCGAGCGGTGGGCCTCGTGCCTGCTGAGGTGAGGACGGCGTTGAAGGTGGTGATCGCGGGCACACCTCAGGTGGACGTCGAGTCCCTCCTGGCCCTGGCCGACGAGGTGGGGGCCTCGGAGTCCATCGAGTGGCACCTCGAGTTCATCCCCGAGGAGAAGACACGTGAGCTGTTCTGCGCCGCCGATGTCGTGGCCCTGCCATACCGTGACGTCGATGGCAGTGCGGTCATGGCTCAGGCCCTGGGGTTCGGTGTTCCGGTGGTCGCCAGCGACCTCGCCGGTTTCCGGGAGGTTGTCGAGGACGGATCGAGCGGCCGGTTGTTCCGCGTTGACGACCCCGCCTCGTTGGCGAACGTACTCACCGAGATGATCCGTGACCGATCCCGAGTGGAACTCATGGCGAGGCGTCAGCGTGAGCTGGGAGCGGCGGCTTCGTGGCCGGCGGTGGGGGCGAAGACCCGGAGGGTGTATGAGAACCTGATAAGGCGCCGCGGCGAGAGCAGGGGCTGAGGTGCCCCCCGAGCCGGAGAGCCGGCCACTTCGGGTGATGCTGCTGAACTCGCTGTACCCGCCCGTGGTGGTGGGAGGGGCGGAACAGTCGGTGGCCGAACTGGCTCGTGATCTGGCCACCCGTGGTCACCGGGTGGGGGTGCTGACCCTGAGCCGGCCGGGAACCCAACCCGGGTCGGAACGGGACGGAGCAGTCGAGGTATTCCGGACACCGTTGGCGGGAGTGGTGTGGCCCTTCGGACCGTTCACCGAGAGGAGATGGCAGAGGGGCGTGCGCAGCCTGCTCGAGGTCTTCAATCCGGTGATGGCGTTCAGGGTCTGGTCAGTGCTGCGGAGGTGGCGTCCCGATGTTCTCCACACCAACAACGTCGCCGGCTTCACGGGCGCGGTGTGGCCGGCCGCACGCCTACTGGGTATCCCCATCGTTCACACGACTCGTGACTACTACCTCAGCTGTGTCGGCTCGGTGAGGTTCAGGAACGGCACTCCCTGTGGGGACCAGTGTCCTCGATGTCGGATCGTCACCTGGCCCAGGAGACGTCTGTTCGGACTTGTCGACCGGGGAATCGGCATCTCGGAGTTCATCGCCCGGACCGAGGCCCGGGCCTGTGCCGCGCCCACCGGTGGCTGGGGTGTGGTGCCCAACCAGGCGGGCCGGTCGTCGGACGTGCCGGTGGTCGTAAACCGTGAGGTGACGCTCTCGAGGCTCGTCTACCTGGGCCGGTTGAAGCCGACCAAGGGTCTGGAGACCCTCTTCGAGGCCCTCCGGATTCTCCAGGGGGAGGGAAGGCGGATTCCCCTGACCATCGCCGGCCGGGGTGAGGACGACTACGTGTCATCCCTCCGCGACCTCGCCGCAGATCTCGAGGTCGAGTTCGTCGGCTACCGACCCCCGGGCGAGGTTCTGGTCCCCGGATCGGTTCTGGTGGTGCCCTCGATCTGGTGGGAGCCTCAGGGCCGGGTCGTGGCCGAGGCCCGGCGCCATGGCCTACCGGTGGTCGTCAGCGACAGCGGGGGCCTGGCCGAGCAGGCCCACCACGACGAGGCGGTGAGCTCCTTCCGGGCCGGTGACGGTGAGGATCTGGCCCGGGTGCTGTCGAGAATGTTGGGCCGATCCTGGACACCGACGACCCCCACCATCGAGGCCGCTCCGGTGGCCGATCGCTATCTGAGGGAATACCGCCGGGTGATCGATCAGCGCACTCTGCGTGGTCGATCGCGGTCCTGTGAAGCGGACACTGGGATAGCCTAAGCCTGTCATCCGCCGTGCCGATGGTGGTTGCATAGACGTGAGACCGCGTCGGAATCACCCTGTTCAGTCTTGTCCCACCCCAGTTCGATATCGGGCCTCAGCATGGCATCACACCCACAACTCCCCGGGCTGTCCGGTGTTCCTAGGGAGACTGCCGCGTGAGCTCTGAACCGCAACTGGATACCGGCCCGGGCCCCGAGGGGTACTCCGTATCGGTGGTCATGGCAGTGCGGAACGAGGCCGAGCACATCGTCGCCTGTCTCGAAGCCATCCTCGCTCAGGACTACGACCGCCCCTTCGACGTGGTGATCGCCGACGGCATGAGCACCGACGGCACCCGCGACCTCATAGCCTCCATCGACTCCTCCGTTCCGGTGCGGGTCGTGGACAATCCCACGGGAAAGACGGCGGCGGGTCTGAATCTGGCCATCGGTGCCTGCGAAGGGGAGATAATCGTCCGTTGCGACGGTCACGCCTTCCTGCCGCCGAACTACATCAGCACCGCGGTCGAGATACTCTCCGATCCCGATCTGGGCCCTCAGATCGGAAATGTCGGAGCCCGTTCGATCGTCAGAGGCGCAGGATTCGTACAGCGGGGCATCGCCGCCGCCATGTCCAATCCGATGGGAGTGGGCAACGCCAAGTACCGTTACTCCGACGAGGCCGGGTTCGTGGACACGGCCTTTCTGGGCGTGTTCCGCCGCCACGTCGTGGACATGGTGGGCGGCTTCGACGAGACGCTCATCCGCAACCAGGACTACGAACTCAACCTTCGGATCCGCAGGGCGGGCTACAAGATCTACTACGACCCCCGCCTGGCCGTGGAGTACGCGCCTCGGGCCAGCTACGGAGCTCTGGCCTCTCAGTACTTCCAGTACGGGAGTTGGAAGAGGGTGGTGATCCGCCGCAATCCCGAGTCGGTCCGGGCCCGTCAACTCGCGCCCGTCGCCCTCCTCGGAGCCCTGGCCGTCTCCCCGGTGCTGGGTCGGATCGACAGCCGGCTGGGTTGTGCGGTGCCTGGTCTGTACGCCGGGCTGGTCACGGCGGCGGCGGCGGCGGAAACCGTGAAACGTCGCGACCCGGCGGCGTTCGGAGCCGTCCTCGCCATACCGACGATGCACCTGTCGTTCGCCGTCGGATTCGTACTCGACCGCGAGAGGGGAAGCGGCTGATGCAGACCGCGCAATCCTCCAGGAGATCACACTTCCCCCTGTGGCTGATGGGCCTGGGGGACGTGACGTTCTTCGGGGCCGGGATCTGGCTGGTGTTCGACGGCACCACCCGGGCCCGGCTGAACCTGCTGGTGGTGGCCCTGCCCTTCGTGCTCCTGCTGTTCAACGCCACCGGGCTGTACCGGCCGTTGGGCCAGGGGGCGCGTTCCTCTCTGGCCCGGGCGTCGGCCAGTGCCTTCGGCAGCGCCTTCCTCATCTGGCTGATAGCCGTCGTCGCCGATGTCGGCTCCCAGAGCGCGGCCCGCGA
>DRKF01000309.1 GCA_011051915.1 Acidimicrobiales bacterium
ACGGGATCTTCACCGGTGAGATCCAGGCCATGGAGGGGGCGGGGCGCACCTGTTGGGACTTCGAGGTGGGGGACGGTGCCGACGAGGTGCCCTTCGAACTGAAGCTGGACATGGCCCGCCAGTGCTGGGACGAGGCCCGGCACTGCGAGATCTCGGTGAAGCTGAACGATCACATGGGGACGGAGATCGGCGAGTTCGTGGAGGGCACACTTCTCTACGAGGCGGCCTGCAACCCCGATCCCGTGCTTCGCCTCACCGGCGTGAACCGGGCCCTGGAGGGGCTGGCCATCGACGTGTTCAACACCATGAAGGAGTTCGGCCGCATGGCCGGCGATCCGGTGTTGGAGTTCTGCGAGGACTGGATGCTCGCCGACGAGGTGACCCACGTGAAGATGGGCTCGAAGTGGTTGAGGGACCTCACCTCCCGGGACCGGGACCGTCTGGAACGGGCCCTGGAGTTCCAGAAGGTGGTCGACCGCCTGTTCTCCTTCAACGGCCTTCGGGGCGAGGAGGACGACAGCCCCATCCAACTCACCCGGAAGTTCCGGGAGATGGCGGGATTCACCACCGAGGAGATCGACGAGATCGCCGACATGGCCCGTGATGAGGCCGGAGCGGTGGGCTGAGGTGGGGAACAGCGACGAGGCGACGTCGAATCCACCGGAAGGTCCGCGGGTGTCCGTGACCCCCGAGGAGTTCACCATGGTGGACTTCGACCCCGCCGAGATCGTCGGGATCGCCACCGAGCTCATGGACCGTGTCGGGTTCGACGGAGAACTGGCGATCGTGGTCGACGAGGCGTCCCCGCTGGCCCGCTCGACGCTGACCGCCGGGAACCCCGTGACCGTCGAGGTGGAGGGCGGGGCCTTCGAGGACACCAAGCGTCCCCGCCAGTTGAGCCCCGACCGTACCGCCGATGTCCTGGGTCGCCTGCTGCTCCGCCACCTGGACCGACAGGCCGGGTTCTCCGAGGCCCCCGGGGAGGATGATCTGTCCCTGGCCGAGCACTCGGCCTGGGAGGTCTACGCCGTGGGTCGTCTGGATCGCCTCGGCTACCGGTCCCAGAAGAAGCGGCGCCTCTACCAGTTTCGCAACCGCCATGGCTTCACCGACGCGGCCGACGCCGCCTTCGAGAGGCTGTGGACGGGTGAGGGACTCACCTGGTCCGACGTGGTGACGATCTCCGAGGAGGCCCGGGAGGCCGTGTCCCCGGATTGAGCTCCCCGGGGTGAGCTCCCCGGGTTGGGCCACGTGCCTGTTCGGGCGGGTTCAGTTCAGGTCGTGGGCGCTGAGACCTTCGAGCAGATCGATGTCGGGGGGTCCGGCGAGCAGCCCGGTGCAGGCCTCGGCCATCTCGACCATCGTCGGAGATCCCACGTGCTCGCGGGCCGATTCCTCCGAATCCCACTTGGAGATCACCACGAGGCGGTTGGGCCGGCTGAACGAATTGCACAGGTCGATGTTGCGACAGCCCGGCTCACCCCGGGCCATGACGACGTACTTGGCCAGAACCGTCAGGAGGCCGTCCGGATCGGACGCCTCGAATACCATGGTCATCACGGCCGTACGTACCTCGTCCTCCACGAATGCTCCTCCTACCGGCGGTTCGTTCGATCCGGTCGCCGGGCGTCCACTCTGGCCCACTTCGCGGGTCGCCGGCCAACCCCGACGCTCCCGCTGATATGTTCTCGCCCACGAACAGTCCGTATCCGAGCGGAGTCGCCGGGCCGGCACCGGGGTATCCCCGGCCGGGCCGGAGGCACCACGAAACATCCGAATCCGACTTTGGTCGATGACCCACCCTGCCGATGACTGGGGTTGGAAACCGACAGCTTCCGGTAGGCTGGCCTGTGGGCCGCTGCCCTTTCTGGGATCTCCAGTAACCAGACCGAGGGCTCAGAGCCCCACTCCGCGAAACAGGAGCACATCGAAACGTGGCCAAGGACCGGGTTGAGCGGGACGAAGAAGATCTCGTCCGGCTGTATCTGACGGACATAGGCCAGTACCCCCTCCTCACCAAGGAGGACGAGGTGCGGCTGGCGCAGGCCATCGAGGCCGGGAACGAGGCGCGGGAGCTTCTCGACAAGGGAACCGAGGCCGACGGCAAGCCCCTCACCCCGGCCCGCAAGCGAATCGTGCGCCGGGCGTCCCGGGCCGGTGAGCAGGCCGAGCGGACCTTCGTGCAGTCGAACCTGCGCCTGGTGGTCTCCATAGCCAAGAAGTACCAGGCCTCGGGGCTGCCCCTGCTGGACCTGATCCAGGAGGGCAACCTCGGGCTGATGCACGCGGTCGAGAAGTTCGACTGGCGCAAGGGCTTCAAGTTCTCGACCTACGCCACCTGGTGGATTCGCCAGGCCATCACCCGCGGTATCGCCAACACCGGTCGCACCATTCGGCTGCCGGTACACGCCGGCGACACCCTGGCCCGCCTGCAGAAGGCTCGCTCCCGGTTGGAGCTGAAGATGGGCCGGCCCGCCACCCTCACCGAGCTGGCGGCCGAGGTGGACATGCCCGAGGACAAGGTCACCGAGGCGCTGCGCTTCGCCGCCGAGCCCCTGTCGTTGTC
>DRKF01000310.1 GCA_011051915.1 Acidimicrobiales bacterium
CGACGTGTCGGGGGCGGAGATCCTGCTGCGTTGCGGCGAGAACAAACTGGTCGGTGGCCAGGAAGACCAGATAATCCAGATTGCGGCCGAGCTGGCCGCCGAGGCCGCGAGGTGAAGCCATGACCAGCACGATCTCCACGACACCGTCCCCGGGCTCGAAGTCCAGGTACCGAGGCCGCGAGGTGAAGCCATGACCAGCACGATGGATCCCGATCAGGTCGCCCACTGGGCCGACTACCTGTTGGACGCCGCCGACACCCGCACCGAGGTCGATCCGATCACCGGCACCGTGCCGGAGCTGACCACCGAGGACGCCTATGAGATCCAGGCGGCCCTGGTGGCCCGAAGGGTCGGCCGGGGAGAGCGGATCGTGGGCGCCAAACTGGGGCTGACCTCCCGGGCCAAGCAGGAGCAGATGGGGGTGGACCAGCCGGTCTACGGCTGGATCACCGAACCCTCGGTCCTGGGAGCGGAGGACCCGGTGGTACTCGACGACCTCATCCACCCCAGGTGCGAACCGGAACTGGTCTTCATCATGGGCGAGGACCTGGAGGGCACCGACATAACCCGTTGGGACGTGCTGGAGGCCACGGCCCGGGTCGTGGGTGGTATCGAGATCATCGACAGTCGCTACAAGGCGTTCTCGTTCACCCTCACCGACGTGATCGCCGACAACACCTCCGCCGCCCGGGTGGCGATAGGGCAGGCGGGTCGGGCGCCCTCCGAGCTGGATCTCCGGCTGGAGGGGTGTGTACTCGAGGTCGACGGTGACGCCGTGGCCACCGCAGCGGGGGCGGCACTGCTCGGTGACCCGGCGGGATGTGTCGCCATGCTGGCCAATCACCTCGGTCGCCGGGGACAGAAACTGGAGAAGGGCTGGATCGTCATGGCCGGATCGCTCACTGACGCCCAGCCCCTGGCGGCGGGAACCGTCGCCACCGCCTCCTACGGCCACCTCTCGGCGGTGACGGTGAGAGCCCGCTGAATCCGGGAGACACCGGCCGTCCGCCCGGACCGACCAACCACCACAGACATCACAGGGGGACTCGTGCCGCTCATCAACGTGAACATGGCCACCGGTAGGACGCCGGAGCAGAAGAGGAAACTCATGGCCGCCATCACCGCTGCCGTCCAGGAGTCCATCGGCGCCCCTCTGGGTTCGATCCGGGTGTGGATATCGGAGTTCGAACCCGAGGAGTTCATGGCCGCCGGGGAGCTGCTCTCCGAACGACAGGCCGGGAACTGACACCGGGACAGCCGAGGTGAGATCCGGACGCGGTCACCGTCGGGGTGGTGTCGTGTGCCGCCCCGGGAACAGTTCTCTCCAGTGAGGCCCGAGGTACTGCTGCTCGACGTCGGTGGGGTGGTGATCCGCACCCCTTTCGAACTGCACCGCGGTTTCGAGATCGCCGCCGGTCTGGACCCGGGGACGCTGGACTGGCTCGGGCCCCACGACCCGACCGGGGATCCGCTGTGGCGGAGCCTTCTGGCCGGAGACATCACCGAACGCGGGTACTGGGACCGGCGGGTCGGTGAGATAGCGGAGTTGACCGGTGATCGGGGGCTGACGATGCAGCAGTACTGCCGGGTGGCCTACGGACAGGACGAGACCGCCATCGTCCGACCCGAGGCGCTGGAGACCATCGATCTGGCCGAATCCCTCGGGGTGCGGTTCGCCATCCTGACCAACGATCTCCACGCCTTCCACGGGGCCGACTGGGTCGACTCGATCTCGGTGTTCTCCCGTGCCGATCCCCTCATCGACTGTGGCCGGCTCGGTGTTCTCAAGCCCGACCCCGGGGCCTACGCCGCCGCCCTCGAGCGACTCGGATGCCAACCCGACGGGGTCCTGTTCGTAGACGACCAGCCCGCCAACGTCGCCGCCGCCCGTGAAGCGGGCATACCGACGATCGAGTTCGACGTGACCGATCCCGTCGGTTCCTTCGCCCAGGTCACCGCGATCCTGCGGGAGGCGGGATGACCTCCAGTCGCCCCCGGGCCCTGCTGCTCGACGTCGGCGTGGTGTTGTTCCGGTCGGCCTGGGAGATGATCGAGGAGTTCGAGCAGTGGGCGGGGGTCCCCGCGGGCACGATTCCGTGGCGTGGCCCCCTGGAACCCGAGGGCGATCCGCTGTGGCGTCGCCACATGGCCGGCGAGATCACCGAGCACGACTACTGGTTCGCCTTCGCCGACGCCTGTGAGGCCGCCGGGGTCGACCCCGCCCCCTACGACCACGTAATGAGGGCGGTGTTCCAGGCCGGCTACACCGACATCGTGCGGCCCCGGGCCCGGGAGCTGGTGGACCGGTGCGAGGAGGTGGGCCTGCCCGTCGGGCTGCTGACCAACGAGCTCGTGGCTCTGCACGGGGAGAAGTGGGTGCGCGACTTCGAGATGTTCGATCGGTTCGACCCGATCGTGGACGCCGAGCGGCTCGGCACCCGCAAACCGGCACCCGAGCCCTACCTGGCGGCCCTGAGCGGTCTGGCAATGGATGCCCACGAGGTGGTCTTCATCGACGACAATCCCCGCTACGTGGAGGGAGCCCGCCGCCTCGGGATCACCGGCGTCTGGCTCGATGTCTCCGACCCCGCCGCCGCCTTCGACCGGGCGGCGGCGCTGCTGGGTCTCTGAGAGGGCCGGGTTTCCGGGAGGCCGGTGCCCGGGCCCACCCGGTCAGGATCCCGCTTCGCCGGGACGTGGCGAGGCCAGAGGCGAGGTGGCGACGAGCAGGGCCAGAGACGACAGGGCGATCACCGCAGCCAGTCCCAGAACGGAGTCGAAGTCGTTGCGGGTACCCAGGCCCAGCAGGACGAGCCCGTAGAGGAGTCGCCCCGAGAGGCTGCCGAGGGAGAGGAAGGTGGCCCGATGGTGTCGCTCCAGAAGGGGCGCGACCCGGGTAGAGACCAGCACCGGGGCGGCAGCGGCCTGGGTACTGCGCAGAGCCAGCAGGGGCAGTATGAGCGGGCTGGCGGTGAGAGCCATCGCCAGCACAATGCCGGTTTCCAGACCGGCGAGGGCCATCAGGGCGCGGGTGGCCCCCAGGCGGCGGCGCAGAGCCGGCACCGCCCTGGCGGTGAGCGCTCCCACCACCGAGATCACCGCCATCAGCGCTCCGCTGAGCAGGGGCGCCGAACCGACCTCGGTGAATGACGATCCGAGCAGACGGGTGAGCCAGGGCTGGATCAGATCCAGGGCCATTCCCTCCAGCGGTTGCTGCAGCGTCAGGAACACGAAGAGCCACAGCAGTACGGGACGCCTCAGATACGCCAGCACGGGTCTGATCCGCCACGCGCCGCTGTTGCCGATGAGGTGGTCGGGTCGATGAGATCGGGGCTCGACCATTCTCAGGGTCCCGGCGAACTGGAGGACGGCGACGGCGAGCGAGGCGGCGAAGGGCAGACGCAGGTCCACGAAACCGAGGGCCCCGCCGGCCACCACGGCGACGGCGGTGGCGGCGAAGGCCGATCCCGCGGCCCGGGCCTCCAACCTCTCGAACTCAGCCACCCGGCCGAGATTCTCCAGGGTGTCGAACAGGAGGGTGGTGTCGGTGCCCGACTTCGACGCGAACCCGAGGGCCAGCATGACCTGGGCCCCGGCCACCACCGCGAACGAATCACCCGCGGCCAGGTACAGCCCGTGGGCGACGACCCACGAGAGGGCGGCCAGGCGCAGGATGCCCACCCGACCCACGTGGTCGCTCAACCACCCCGAGGGAACCTCGAATACCACCACGGCGAGGAAGTAGACGGACGCCAGCCGGAGAGTCGACTCCAGTCCGTGGTGGCTGAGGAAGAACAGAAACGAGGTCGGCAGCCAGAACAGGGCTCCCGCCGTCACCCGCTGCCAGACGTACAGACGGAGATTCACCGACTCCCGGGATCCCCCGGGGTCACTCATCGGGGCACCGTCGCGACCGATAGGAGGCGAGTCACGATCTGATGCGGAGTAGCGCAGTGCACAAGTCGGAATCCGGGAAAGCGGCGCGCTGGCTGTTCTTCGCCGTACCTGCACTGGTCTTCATCGGTGTGGCTGCCCTGGGGGTCGTGGCTGCGACGGCGGCCCAGCGTAGCGTCGACGCCCAGGAGACCCAGGCCCGACTGGAGGCGGCCAACCGGGTCGGAACCGGATTTCAGACCGTCGGTATCGCATTCCAGACCCAGATATCGGGGATGGCCCTCGCCGCCGAGACCACCCAGGCGGACCGGGCCACGATGGAGGCCCTGCTCGGACAGAACATCGCCGACGGATTCCAGTTCGACTGGGTGTCGGTCTTCCACCGCGACACCGACGGAACCGTGAGCCCGATTCTGGTCGTGGGCACCGATGATCCGGTCCTTCCCGACGGGGCGGACGTGGCCCGGGCCATCGACTCCGCCGTCGACACCCGCGGGGTGGCGGTGGGGTTGCGCCCCGACGGACTGGTCACCTGGATCGGCTTCGCGGCCAGCGGACCGTCCCGCGAATACCTGGTGTACGGCGAGCTCTC
>DRKF01000311.1 GCA_011051915.1 Acidimicrobiales bacterium
CGGTGGCGAAGGAGAGCCTCAGATGATGGGGACGGGGGGTGTCGACCGCGAAGGCGGAGCCGGGTACGTAGGCCACCCCGGCATCGATCGCCGCGGTCAGCAGGTCGGAGGTGTCGGTGTCCTCGTCGAGACCGGCCACCCGCCCCCAGAGGAACATTCCCCCCGCCGGCGAGGTGAACTCGAAGCGCTCACCCAGATGGCGGGCCAGGGCGGCGATCAGGGCATCCCGCCGCTCCCGGTACCACGGCGCGAGCGCTTCGCGGTGGGCGCGGTCCCACTGCTCGTCGGCGAGCAGCCCCAGCGCCATGTGCTGGGTCACCGTCGAGGTGTGCAGATCGACCGCCTGCTTGGCGATCCCCATGGCCTCGATGAGCCGTTCCGGCCCTATCGCCCAGGCCACCCGCAGCCCCGGGGCCAGGATCTTGGAAACGGTGCGGACCCTCAGCACAAGGGGGCTGTACACCGACATCGAGTCGGCCTCCTCTCCCTCGAACCGGAGGTTGCCGTAGGGGTCGTCCTCCACCACCAGGAACCCCCAGTGATCGGCCAGGGCCGCCAGATGCTCCCGCCTCTCGCGGGTGAGCGTCGCCCCCGACGGATTCTGGAAGTTCGGGTTGGTGTAGACCAGCTTCGGTCGGAGACCACCCCGCAGGAGTGATTCCAGGTGGGAGGTGTCCATGCCATCGGCCTCCACGGGAACGCCCACCAGCCGGGGCCGGGCCGGCCTGAGCGCCTGCAGCGCACCCAGATATCCGGGGTCGTCGACCACCACCTCGTCACCGGGATCGATGAGCACCCGACCGACCAGGTCGAGGGCCTGCTGGGATCCCGTGGTGATGAGAACCTCGTCGACCCCGGCCGGGGCTCCATGATCGGCGGCCCGGACCGCTACCAGCTCCCGGAGGGCGGTGACCCCCTCGGTCAGGCCGTACTGGGCGGCGGCGGCGCCCTCGGCCTCGAACGCGGCCGTCAGGCTTCCCGACAGCCTCTCCAGGGGAAACAGCTCGGCGGCGGGGATTCCGCCGGCCAGGCTGATCACATCGTCGCGGTCGGCGTGGCGGAGCAGATCCCGGATCACCGAGGATCGGGTTTCCCGGGAGACCGCCGAGAGAAGACTCTCGACCCGGTCCCCGGTGGTCGGCACCGATTCGGGATTCATCGCCCCACCCCGGCCGGGTGCGGTGTGGTCACGACCTCTGCCCCCGCCCGACGCGGTGTCGGCACACCCGCCGGCCTGACCTGGTCCGTTTCCGTGGTCGACTCCATCGTCGGGTCCCTCTCTGCCGCCGTGATTCCCTGAACCGAGGGTACGGACGGCTTGCGAAACCGGGAACTACCAATCATCGTGGATTGGATGTCGAATGGACTGCTCCGGTCAGACCAATCCTCGGATCCTCGTCGGTCCGGCCACTCGTCGGCCCCCCTGGGAGTGGGTGAGACGATCCGTCTGCTGGGGGACTGGCAGTCCCGGCCGGGTGGGCTGGCCTCCTCGCTGGCATCGGCCATCCGGGCCGCCATCGAAGCGGGGCTGCTCACCTCGGGGGACCGGCTGCCCGCCGAGAGGGCTCTCGCCGCGGGGTTGTCGGTGAGCCGGAGCACGGTGGTCAAGGCCCTCGACGAACTCCGGGGCGAGGCCCTCGTCACCTCCCGACAGGGGAGTGGCTCGGTAGTGACCGCTCCGCCCGGCCCCCTGGCCCCGCTCCACCGCCAGGGCCAGGTCGGACGGTTGTTCGTGGGCGGTGACGCCATCAATCTGGCGGCGGCGGTCACCGCCGACACCTCGTGGCTACCCGACCTGGTGGTCACATCGGCCGACCTGGCCGCCGTGGTCCCCGCCCACGGCTACGACTCCACCGGTCCTCTCACCCTCCGACGCCTGGTGTCGGAGAACCTCCGCAACCTGGGGATCGAGCACCGGCCCGAGGAGATCATGGTCACGACCGGGGCCCACCAGGCCGTTTCGCTGGCCCTGGAGACCCTCACCCGGCCGGGCGACCCGATCCTGGTGGAGGACCCCACCTACCCCGGAGTCCACGACATCGTGGGACGCCTGGGACTCCGCCCGGTGCCGTGGCCACGCGACGCGGCCGGCCCCACCCCCGACGGGCTGCGTCGGGGACTGGCCGGAGGGATCCGACTGGCCTACGTCGCCGGACCGGTGCACAACCCCACCGGTACGATCACCGGGCGATCACGGTGCCGGACCCTGGCCGGCCTGCTCAGTGGCTCGGACTGTGTCCTGGTGGAGGACTCCACCCTGAACGGCACCCGTCATCGAGGGGACGACGCGGTGGCCCCCATTGCCGCCCTGACCAGGGGAGTGGAGACGGTCTCGGTGGGCTCCGTCTCCAAGACCGGGTGGGGTGGGCTGAGGGTCGGATGGCTGGCCGCCTCCCTGCCCCTGGTGGATCGGATCGAAAGAGTCCGCCTGGGACGCGACCTCGGCTCGTCGATGGTCTCGGCTCTGATGGCCCGCCGATTCCTGTCCATGTGGCCCGACCTGGCGGACGCCCGCCGTATGCACCTGAGGCGCCGTCAGGCCCTCACGGCGGAGTTCGTGGCCCGGGAGCTGAGCGAATGGGACCTCCTCCCGGCCGAGGCCGGGCTGGCGTCATGGGTCCGGACTCCTCTGTCGGACACCCTCCCGCTGGTGCAGCTGGCCGCCCGCTACGGGGTGCACGTGGCCCCCGGTTCCGCCACCAGGGTGGGGGGAGTCGCCGATCCCCATCTGCGTATCTGCTTCGACCGTCCCGAGGCGGTCCTGACCGAGGGACTCCGCCGCCTGAAGTCGGCCTGGCGGGCCCTCACCCACGCCGAGCCCCCGGTGACGGGCTGAGTCTCGACTCTCCACCTCTGGTGCCGAGTCGTTCATGGCCGATACTCTCCGGGGGGATCCCGAAATCCCGTTCTCACAGGGGGAGATCGCCTTGGCAGTCGCAACCGGCCCATCAGCAACCGACAGGCCCTACGACACCCCCCGGACCCGATGGATCCGAGGCCCCGTCACCGACACCCTCATCGCCTGGTGCTGGGTCCCCTTCGCCCTCGTCGCCTGGTCGATGCTGGGTGACATGGCCCGGGTGTCGGCCCTGTTCGCGGCCACCCTGCTGTTCTCCTTCGCCCACCAGCCCCTCACGAATCTCTTCCTCTACGGCGACCGTCACAATCCCGGGCGGATAGCCCACATGCATCTGTTCGTACCGGTCGTGGCCCTGGGGGTGATCGTCGCCGGCATGGCCATCAGCCCGGTGCTGGTGGCGGTGATCGCCGGGGTGTGGAACGCCGAGCACACCCTCATGCAGAGGTTCGGCCTGGCCCGGCGCTATGGACGCGCCGACGGCATGGCCCGCCTCGAGAAGCACATGCTGCTGTCGTGGCTGGCCCTGGCCGCGGTGTGGGCCGCGGCCGACACCCGAACCGCCGGCTGGCTGCCCCAGCTATCCCTGGGCAGCAGGAACCGAACCGCCATCCAGACCCTGCTCGACCTCGGCGCCGTGGCCCGGTTCGCCCTGCTGCCGGCGGTGGCGGTGGTGATCACCCTGACCTGGCGATGGTGGTCGGCGGAGAGGGCCCTCGGCCCCGAGCTGGTCAACCCGGCCAAGAGGGCCTACATCGCGGCCACGGCGGCGCTGATAGCGGTGATGGTGGTCCACCCCCTGGTCGGGATCATCGCCTACGTGGGAAGCCACTCCCTGGAGTACTTCGCCTTCGTGACCCACACCCTCAGCGACAAGTACGGCCGGGGGGTGACCGCCACCGACAACGCCGGGGAGCCCCTGGCCCGCACCGTGGGGACCGTGGGGGCGTTGCCGCTGGTGGCGGCCTACACGGCGGGACTGTTCGGCGTGCTGTTCGTACTGGAGAGCAACGGCTGGTATCTCGCCGCCACCTACATGATCCTCACCCTGGGGGCCATGCATCTGTTCTTCGACGCCTTCGTGTGGCGCCGCCGAACCCGGCGGGCCACCGCCATCGCCTGAGAGCCACAGCCGTCACCGCAACCCGGCGAGGCTGACCGTCTAGCGTCCGACGGCCTCGGGATTGAGGGCGTTGACCGGGATCTCACCGCGGGACACCGCCACCAGGGCCTCCACGCAGAGCCGGCCCATCTCGGCCCGGGTGCGGTGGGTGGCCGAACCCAGGTGGGGAGCGAGAACCACGTTCTCCAGCCGTCTCAGGGCCTCGGGCACCTCGGGCTCGCGGGTGTAGACGTCGAGCCCGGCGGCGAAGATGCGATCGTGTTCCAGGGCGTCGATCAGGGCCTCCTCGTCGACCACGGGTCCTCTGGAGGTGTTGATCAGGATTCCCGCCGGGCCCAGCAGCTCGAGCTCCCGCCGGCCGATCAGGCCCACGGTGGCGGGGGTGAGGGGGGTGTGAACGGAGATGACGTCGGCGTCGGAGATCAGGCGGTGCAGGTCGGGTTCGTACTCCACACCCAGCTCCTGCTCGACATCGGGGCGGCGGCTGCGGTTGTGGTACCGAACCTTCATCCCGAAGCCGATGGCTCTCCGCGCCACCTCGGTCCCGATCCCACCCATCCCGATGATCCCCAGGGTGGCGTCCTGGAGATCCAGGCCCAGTAGCTGGGTGGGAGCCCACCCGGTCCACTCGCCCCGGCGGACCATCCGGTCACCCTCGCAGGTGCGTCGGGCCGCGGCCAGCAGCAGGGCCATCGTCTGATCGGCCGTGGCCACGGTGTTCACCCCGGGGGTGTTGGTGACGAGGACACCGTGGTGGGTGCAGGCCTCCACGTCGATGTTGTCGTAGCCGACGGCGTAGTTGGCCACCACTCTCAGGCTGTCGCCGGCGGCTTCGAGCAGTTCCTCGTCGATCCGGTCGCTGAGCATGGCCAGGAGACCGTCGAAGCCACCGACACGCTCCAGGAGCTCGCCCCGCGACATCGGGGTGTCGTCGGCGCGGACCTCGGTCTCGAGGCCGGCGGAGTCGAGGGCGGCGAGGGTCTCGCGGGGAAGTCGTCGGGTGACCAGGACACGGAACATCGGCCCAGTGTGGCCCGCCCCCCGGATCGAATCCACCGTCCGGTGACGAGCCGGCTCTCTAATCCCGACACCTCGCCGGTCGACCGGTCCGGTGTCCCCCGGAGGTCATGTGGCAGCGAAATCAGGAAGGGCCCGTCGGGCCCGCAGCAAACCGTCCCCGGCCCGAGGTACGCGCCCGGCGCCCGAATCGGCGGGGATCGAACCTCGTCTCGCCCCCGCCGCGGTCGTTCTGCTCACCTACGGGCCCCGCCGGACGACCCGCGACGCCCGCCGCCGCCTCAACGCCATGCTCGGATCGGGCCACGACGGGGGCCAGGTACCGGTGGTCGAGTTCTCCCCCCTGAACGCCCACCTCGACGGCCTCCCGGCCGGAGCGTCCCTGACCCGGGTCCTCGAGGGCTGTCCCCCCGGGCCGGTACTGCTGCTTCACGACGACGTCAACATCCGTCCCCGGGGCGTCGAACGTCTGGTCCGGGCCCACCTCGAGGGTGTCGGGGTGGCCGTGCCGGTGACCAACGACCGCGGCTGCGACCACTTCGGCGGCCCTCTGCCCCCCGTGGCCCGGGCCGACGCCGACCTCGACGCTCTGGATTCCGATCCCCCCGGTGGGGGAGAGGGCCCCCAGCCGGTGTCCACCATCCGTCCCGCGTGTCTGGTCGCCGACCGCGACACCCTGGTCGACCTCGCCCGCCGTCGGATCCACGATCCCCTCACCCGCCTGACCGACCGGGGAGCGGGATTCGCGATGGTCCCCGGGGCCCACGTCGCCCACGACGGAAGCTGCTCCCGGCAGATGCCCAGTCCGGTCCTCGAATCGGAACCCCCACTGCTGGTGGCCGCCATGATCGTCCGGGACGAGGAGGACATGCTCCCCGGCTGCCTGGACTCCCTGCGGGGTCTCGTGGACCGCATCGAGATCCTCGACACCGGCTCCCGGGACGCCACCGTCGACATTGCCCTCGCCCGTGGGGCGTCGGTGAACCGCGCCCCGTGGCGGGACGACTTCTCCCAGGCTCGCAACGAGGTGCTCGAGCAGTGCCGCGACGCGGCCTTCGTGCTGTGGATCGACGCGGATGAGAGGGTTCGCTGTCCCGATCCGGAACTCCTCAGGCGGAGCCTGGCGTCCTTTCCGGGTGACATCGAAGCCCTCGACGTACGTATGCGCAACATCGTCGACCCTGCCGCAGGAACGGTCTCAAGCACCTTCACCTCGGCCCGGATCGTGAGAGCCGATCTGCTGGCCTTCGAGGGGACCATCCACGAACAACCCGTGAGGCGCCAGGATCCCCGGCAGGGGCTGGAGACGGTCCCCACCGGTCTCATCTCCCTGGACCATCTCGGCTACCAGGATGAGGTCGTCGACGTCCGCGACAAGAGGACCAGGAACCTCGAACTGGCCCGAGCCCAGTACGACACCGAACGTTCGCCCAAGGCGGCCCTGGACTACGCCCGCTCGCTGATGCTGGCCGGGGAGGCCCCCGACGAGGCCGTGGATCTGCTGCGCGAGGCCGTCGCCGCCGCCCGTGGGATGAGGGTCGACTGGCACTCCTACCTGCAGGGGAGCCTGGCCCATCTGCTCCTGGAGAGGGGTGATGAAGCCGGGGTACGCGAGTCCCACACCCTGGCCCGGGCCGCCTTCGAGGCTGTTCCCCGTGATGACCTGGCCGCAGCCGTGTTCGCCCGCACCGCCACGGAGCTGGACCTGACCTCGGAGTTCATCGACAGCGCCCGGACCCGGGCTTCGGCCGATGTGCACCTCGAGGGGCCCGAGCCGGTGTTCACCTCGCCGGACAACCGGGATCTCTTCCGCCGTCTGCTGCTGGAGGCCCTGGTCACCGAGGGTCACCCTTCCGACGCCTGGACCCTGGTCGACACGTGGTGGGGGCCCGAAGCCTCCCCCGACCGCGGGATCGACGGTGAGATGTGGCCGACGGTCGCCGCGACCGCTGTGTCCGCCAAGGGGCCCGAGGACGGCACGGCCGCCCTCGTCGACCTGGCGGCCGGACTGGGAACCGCTCACGGCCTCACCACCGCCCTGGCCTCCCTGGTTCCCCCCGTTCTCACCGCGGTGGCGGCCGCCTCCCTGCTCTCCGTGGGGGTCCGGGCCGACGATGCGGCGTCGACCGGCCTCATAGCGGCCGTCGTCGGGGGCGAATGGGCCCTCTTCGACGTGATGGCTCCCCAGGCCGCATCCCTGGACCCCGTGGTGCGGAGCCGCCTGGCGGCCCGTCTCGACGGTGCCGGTGAGCACCAGCGGGCGGCGGCCCTGACGGGCTCGACCTCCGGCGGCTCCGGTGGGGGTCTCCTGGGGTTGGCCGGCCTGGCCGGGGTGGGTGGCTCCGGCGGCCCCCAAGCCGGGAGCTGAGATGCCCGGCCCGAGTACCGACGCGCAGCTGCCGACCCTCGACCTTAGAACCGACGGGGACTCCCCCCGGATCCGTCTGTGGTGGCCCGCCGAGGAGCCCCGCCCTCCCGACGTCGAGGAGGGAACCGTGGTGGTGGCCCTGCCTCGGGGGACCAGCCCCGATCCCGGCCTCATTGAGCGCCTGGTGACCGCCTGCACCGGAGGGGACCCCGCTGATCCGCGCACACCGGTGGGGGTGGCCCTCGCCGATACCGCCGGTCGCCTGGTTCACGCCGGCACCTACCCCGACGGCTTCCCCGTCGGTCACGGGGCGTCCGACCTCCACAACCCCCTGTACACGGCCCCCCGACCCGTCAGCGGTCTGTCCGCCCCGTTCGCCTGGAGTGGAACCACCCCCGAAATCGACCTGTCGGGCCCCCTCCCCACGACGATCGGCCGGTCCCTGGGCGGACCCGCCGCCGTGACCACCGCTTCCCATGAGGAACTGGCTCCGGGAGGCGTCCACCGGCCCGACCTCGCCGACCTGGCCCCCGACGCGGTTCTGATCCTCGACCCCGACGGGCAACCCGATCTGGCCGCCGATGCCGCCGCTGCGGCCACCTCCGTGGGTGCCACTCCCGTTCTGTGGGGCCCCAAACCCGAATCCGGTGCTTCGAGCGGGGTGATGGCGTTCGGTCCCTCGGTCACCCCCGCCGGACTCGCCCATGGCTTCGGGCCGGTTGCCGTGGTCCATCTCGGCGCCGGCCTGCTGGAGGACCCCGGCGCGTGCGAGGCCCTGCTCCGTGCCGCTCCCTCATCCCCGGTGGGGCTGTTCGGACCGGTCGGGACGCCCGGCCGGGGGGCGACATCGGACCTGGCCCGGGACCGCTCGGAGGTCCTCACCTCGATCGACGACCTGACCGCCTGGCTGATCCGGGCCATCGACTTGGCCCGGGATCTTCCCTCCCACCGGCCGAACCCGGCCCCCGTGGCCGCGGTTCCGACAGAAGCGGGGTTGGTGTCGATCGTGATCCCCGTGCACGGGCAGTGGGACCTGACCCGCCGCTGCCTCGGGTCGATCAGGCGCCACACCCCCGAGCCGTTCGAGATCATCGTCGTCGACGACGCGTCCCCCGACGACACCGCCGAGCGACTCAGCCGGGAGTCCGACGTCCTCACAGTGACCGTGGAACACAACCTGGGCTTCCCCGGCGCCGTGAACCGCGGTCTGGTCGCCACCTCCGGCGAGTTCGTGTGCATCCTCAACAACGACACCGAGGTGACACCCGGCTGGCTCTCGGAGATGCTGGCGGCCCTGGAAATGCCCGGCACGGCGATGGTCGGCCCGCGGTCGAACCGCATCTCGGGTCTGCAGGGTGTTCCCGACACCCCGCCATTGCGCCGGCAGCGGCAGGCCCACCACTGGGCGTCGGAATGGGCCCGGTCCCGCCGCGGTGTGTCGTGGCGGGTGAACCGACTGGTCGGCTTCTGCCTGGTGGCCCGGCGCGAGCTCTTCGAGCGTCTCGGCGGCCTCGACGAGGGCTTCGGGCGGGGAAACTTCGAGGACGACGAGCTCTCCGACCGCATCCTGGCGGCGGGTGGCGACCTCCGGGTGGTCGACGGGTCGGTCGTCCTCCACCACGGGAGCGCCACCTTCGCGTCCCTGGACGAGGACTACCTCCGGATTCTGGGCCGGGCGGCCCGCAACCGGGGCAACGTGGCCACCCCCCATTCGGGTGGCGCCGCCGTCGTCGTGCTGTCCGACGGCGATCCCGACTCCGCCGCCCGGTCCGTCTGGTCGGTGCTGAGGATCTCCGACCGGGTCCGGATAGTGGAGAGGGCCGGTGCGGAGTCCACCCACCTGGCCGTGGCCCGGGCCCGACACCTCGGAGTCGAGGTCCTGGCCGCCGACTGGCGTACGCCCGGAGGTGCCAGGGCCGCATTCGACGACCTGAGTGGCACATGTGTGGTGGTCCTCAACGCCGGGGAGATCGTGTCCCACGGTGACCTGGGTCGAACCCGGGCGACGCTCGAGGCGGTCACCGCTCCCACGGCGATCACCGTCGACGGCCGGGCCGAGACCAGGATCTGCCCCCTGGACGGCTCGGTCCCACCGGACGGGATCCCGGCGACCCTCGGGTCCCCGGCCTCGGATTCGACCGACGTTCTCACCGTGGTCGGGGCCACGGCGACTCCCGAGGCTCCAGTGGTCGGCGCCGACGAGCCTGCCGGCCCCGGGCCCCGCAGCCGGGTCCGAGAGGGATCCGATCCACACCACAACCACGTCCGGGAAGGATCCGACCCACACCGCAGCGACGCCGCCGGGATCGAAGCCGGGGTCGACGAGGGGCGGGATGAGTACCGGGAACCGGCGTCCCTGCGGGTCCTCATCCTGGCCCGGGAGGAGGAGATGCCCCTCGCCCTGGCCACAGCCGCCACCGCCGCCACCGTGGATCCCCGGCCGAACGTTCTCATCGCCGACAGCGAGGGTGAGGCCGCCGTGGTCGAGCTCGAGGGCGTGGCCGTCTCCACCGTCCCCGTCGACTGGACCGACCCGGTGGCCCTGGGCGCGTTTCTCACCCCCGAGGCCGCCGGTTCCCAGGACAGTGCCGGTTCCGGGGCCGCCGGTTCCGAGGACAGGAGCGCCGCTGACACCATCGTGGTCCTGCGGCCGGGGGAGTTCCTGCTGGTCGACCCCGATGCCTGGGAAGCCGAGCGGTGCCTGCTCCCCCCGGGTCCCGTCGGGGTGATGATCGGAGACCGGGCCGAGGTCCGTATCCACCCCCTGTCATCCGAAGCCGTCGGAGCGATCGGATCGGAGGCCGACGTCGTCACCTCCGCCGTGCGTATCGTTCCCGCCGACCTGCCCGGTGGACCGGCGATGGCCGCCCTGTTCCCCGAGGTCGCCGCCCCCTCCGCCGTCCGTCTGGCCACCGCGGGGGTGGAACCGTGGACGGAGAAGCTGCTCCAGACCCTCGCTCTGGACGAGGAGCAGCGGATCCTGCACCAGATCCGCTCCCGGCCGGACTACGACCACTCTCCGGCCGGGGAGAGCGTCGGCGTCGTCGTGCCCCTCGCCGAGCGGTACCCCGACTCCACCGACCTCTCCGAGCTGAACGTCACCCTGGCGGCACTGCTGGGACAGAGTCACGAGGCCCGTGAGGTCGTGGTCACCGTTCCCGGGACGGCCCGACTGGAGTCA
>DRKF01000312.1 GCA_011051915.1 Acidimicrobiales bacterium
ATCACCGGCTCGGGATCGGAACTCTCCAGGGCGCCGACGATGTCGGCCACCCAGTCGGCGATCCTCGTGAACTCCTCGACCCCGAATCCGCGGGCCGTGGCCGCCGAGGAACCGAGCCTGATACCCGAGGTCACCCAGGGGCGGCGCTCGTCACCGGGCACCGCGTTCTTGTTCACGGTCAGCCCGGCGGCCTCGAGAGCCTCCTGGGCGTCCCTCCCCGTGATCTCCGAAGGGCGCAGGTCCACCAGGACGATCGGGGTGTCGGTGCCCCCGGTGACCACGTTCAGACCCCGTTCCATCAGGCGACCGGCCAGGGACCGGGCATTGCTCAGAACCTGCTCGGCGTAGACGGCGAAATCGGGCTCGAGGGCCTCGCCCAGACAGACGGCCTTGGCGGCGACCGCATTGAGGATGACGCTGCCCTGCACCCCGGGAAAGACCGCCGAGTTCAGCTCCCGGGCGTGGGTGTCGTCGCGGGCCAGTATGAGTCCTCCCCTGACCCCCCGGAGGTTCTTGTAGGTGGTCGTCGTGACCACATCGGCATGGGGAACCGGATTGGGGTGGACCCCCCCGGCCACCAGACCGGCGACGTGGGCCATGTCGAACAGGAACCGGGCTCCGACCTCGTCGGCGATCGCCGCCATGGCCTCGGCATCGATCACCCGCGGGTAGGAGGAGGCTCCGGCCACGATCAGGGCGGGCCGATGCCGCCGGGCCATCTCCGCCAGATTGTCGTAGTCGATGAGACCGGTGGTCGGATCCACCCCGTAGGACCGGACATCCATCCACTTGCCCGAGATGTTCGCCGGCGATCCGTGGCTGAGATGCCCCCCGGCCCCCAGATCCATGGAGAGGACGCTGTCCCCGGGCCTGAGCCAGGCGAGGAACACCGCCAGGTTGGCCTGGCTGCCCGAGTGTGGCTGGACATTGGCGTAGGCCGCCCCGAAGAGTTCCCGGGCCCGCTCCTGGGCCAGTGTCTCCACCCGATCGGCGAACTCGGCTCCGCCGTAGTACCTGTGTCCGGGATAGCCCTCGACCGTCTTGTTGACGATCGGGGAGGCCAGGGCGTCCAGGGTGGCCTGGCTCACGTGGTTCTCCGAGGCGATGAGCTCGATGCCCTCGGTCTGTCGGGCCCGCTCCTGTCTCAGCGCCCGGGCCACCTCGGGGTCACGGCTCTCCAGCGAGGTCGTGAAGAACCCGCCCGGGTCGTATCGGGTCTGGGGGTCCGGCGTCATTGTCAGCGTCCCTCCTCGGATTCCGTTGACGCTGCCGACCCTCCGCCGCCCACCTGCTCCGGAGGATCCTGGGGTTCACTGCCCGGTTCGTAGTCGTTGTGGAGACCGACGTGTTCCTGGGCCCGGTCGAACAGTACCTGGATCGCCTCGCGGAGCTCGGTCGACTTCTCCCTGACCCCCTTGCGGCTCACCCGACCGGACTCCCTCCTCGGGGGAGGTGCCAACGGTTCGCCGATGATCACGTGGATCTTGGTGGGACGAACCCAACTACTCCCCTTCGGCATGGCCCTCTCCGAGCCACCGACACCCACCGGAAGGATCGGGACCCCACAGCGGGCCGCCACATAGGCCGGTCCGTCCTTGAGCGGGAACACCCGGGGACCCGACTTGCGCTCCCCCTCGGGGAACATGACCGCCGGTTCTCCCTCCTCGACCACCTTCACAACGGTGGCCAGAGCCTCACGGTCGGCCATGTTCCGGCTCACGGGAAATCCCCCCAGGGCCGACAACAGGGTGCCCAGGGCCCGTGATCGCCACATGGCGTCCTTGCCCATGAATCTCAGATGCCGGGGGAAGATACCCATCAGGGGGGTGTCGACATAGGAGCGATGGACGGGGCAGACGATGTAGGCACCGTTACGGGGGATGTTCTCCGTCCCCTCGATGGTGGCCCGGAACCAGATCTTGAGGATGGCCACCAGGGGCAGCCGCAGTGCGTGGTAGAAGATCCGGGCGGCCAGACCTTCACCCGAAGCGAAGCCCTTCCCGCTGGGCTTGTGGATCGGCTTGGGGTCGTGGGTCACACGTTCCTCCCCTCAGAGCTGGACGGTCGCCCGGCACCGGCCCTCCGGGCGATCTCGGTGAGTTCCTTCACGATCGTGGCCACGGTCTTGTCGCCCGTGTCGTAGATGATCGCATCATCGGCGGGTCGAAGTGGACTGTCCCTCCGGCCGGAATCGGCGGCGTCTCTCCGCTCGATGTCGGCCAGTACCGCCTCGAGGTCGGTCTCGCCGGTCTGTGCCGCCCGCCGCCGGGCCCGGACCTCCGGCGGGGCGGTGAGATAGATCTTCACCCCGGCCTCGGGGAATACCACGGTACCCATGTCGCGACCCTCCACGACACAGGAACGGACCCGCTCGGCCCACCGCCGCTGCATCTCCCGCATCAGCTTCCTGACCTCGGGAACGGCGGCAACGGCGGACACCGCCGCGGTCACCTCCGGGCCCCGGATCTCCTCGGTGACGTCGCGGCCGTCCACGGTCACCCGATCGGACACCTCGACGTCGAGATGGCGGGCGACCCGGGCCACCGACTCGGAATCGGCGGGGTCCACCCCGGCCTGGAGCACACCCCAGGTCAGGGCCCGGTACATGGCTCCGGTGTCGAGATACTCTGCGCCCAGGGAATCGGCCAGGGCCCGGGCCACGGTGGACTTTCCCGAACCGGCGGGCCCGTCGATGGTGACTGTGCGGGCGGGTTCGCACATCGTGAGGGCCTCCAGCGTCTCGAAGAAGTCGGGAAAGGTCTTGGACACGCAGTCGGGGTCGGCGATGTCGATACCGACGCCACCCAGCCCCACCAGCGACAGGCTCATGGCCATCCGGTGATCGTCGTAGGTGCTCACCGTGGCCCGGACGGGAGAACCGGGATGGACCACGAGGCCGTCGGCGGTCTCCTCGGCCCCGATGCCGCATCGGCCCAGTTCGGCGACCACCGCCGCTATTCGGTCCGTCTCCTTGTGGCGGATGAACCCCACACCCCTGATACGGGTCGGACCGACGGCGAAAGCGGCGACCGCGGCCAGGGTCTGCACGGTGTCGGAGATGTCGGACATGTCCACATCCACCCCCGAAAGGGGGGCGTCGACGACCACCTCCGTTCCCCCGGGTGTCCTCACCACCCTCGCACCCATGCGCTCCAGCACATCCACGAAACGGACGTCACCCTGGAGAGAGTCCGGACCCAGCCCCCCGACCCGGACCCGCCCACCGCAGACCGCGGCCGCTCCCCACATGTAGGAGGCCGCCGATGCATCGGGCTCCACCGTCAGGTGGGCGGCCCGGTAGGGCCCCTGAGGCACCGACCAGCTCAGGATGTCTCCTGCGGAGGTGGTGCGACTGCCGAGGGTCACCTCGATACCGAACCGGGACATGAGGGCCACGGTCATGTCCACGTACGGGCGGCTGACCAGCCTTCCCGTGACGACCAGTTCGAGACCCTCGGAGAACAGCGGACCGGCCATCAGGAGCCCGGAGAGAAACTGGCTGGAGACCTCGCCGGAGACCTCGATTCGGCCCCCCGGGAGTCCCCGGCCCCCGACCCTGACCGGAAGGTGTCCCTCGTGCGCCAGCCACTCCACCTCGGCGCCCAGGGCACGAAGTGGGGAGACCAGGTCGCCCAGCGGGCGGGCCCGCAGCGGAGGTGCACCGTCGAGGGTCCACGTTCCGGGGCTGAGGGCCAGCACGGGCAGGACGAATCGGGCCGTGGTGCCCGACAGCTCGGCCCACAGGGCCCCACCACCCCCGGGAAAAGGGCCGCCGGCACCGGTGATCTCAAACCGGCGTTCGGTTTCGTCGGCTCCGATCCCCACCCCCGCCGTGCGCAGTATCGCGGCCAGGGCCCGGGTGTCGGAGGCGAAAAGGGCCCCCTCCAGTGTGCTCTCGCCCACGGCCAACGCCCCCAGCAGCAGAGCCCGGTTGGTGATGCTCTTCGATCCCGGAACCCGAACCTCGACGTCGAGGGGACCCGGCGCCGGCTCGACGCGCCGAGGGGCGATCAATCCAGGCTCCTGATGCCGGGCTTGAATCCCCGGGCTATGAGCCCTCCCCGGAAGAGGTCGGCCGAGGCCGATTCGATGACCGCGATCATGACGCCCCGGTCGCCCTCGGCGGAGTGGTAGACCTCGAAATCGGACACGTTCACACCCAGTTCGGCCGCCAGGGTGAAGACCTCCGCCGCCGCACCGGGACGGTCCGGAATCGGGATACGGGCCTCGGAGAGCTGGGACGGATGGGCCGCTCCGGCGGGCAGGCTCCGCCGGGAGCTGCGGGCCCGGCTCAGCAGGTCGAGCAGACCGCCACGGTCCTCGGCGGAGACCAGGTCCCGCACCGTCGCCAGGTCGGCCATGAGCAGATCCAGGACGTCGACGATCGCCTCCCGGTTCTCCACACAGATGTCCGGCCAGATGGCCGGAGGGCCGGCGGCGATGCGGGTCATGTCCCGAAAGCCCCCGGCGGCCAGTCTCAGCAGGGCCGCATGGTCGGTGGCCCGGGCCGAGGCGATCGTCATCAGCGTCGCCGCGGTCAGGTGGGGAACGTGGCTGACCACCGCGACCATGGCGTCGTGACGGGCGGCGGGCACCGCCACCACCTCGGCGTCGAGGGAGCGGATGGCCCCCGCCACCCCGGCGAACACCTCGTCGGAGGTGTCCGAGGTCGGGGTGAGGACCCACACCGCCCCCACGAACATGTCGGGATCGGCTCCGGCGGGACCGTCGAGATCGCTTCCGGCCATGGGATGGCCGCCCAGGTACCGAGGATCGTCGATCTGATCGACTATCGGCCCCTTGACACTGGCCACGTCGGTCACCAGGCCCGCGGTGGAGGCCAGCACCTCCTTCACGGCGGGGACCGTGGCCGAGGCCGGGACCGCCACCCAGGTGATCTCGGCCTCGGGGTCCAACCCGATGGCGTCCACGGCTCCCCTCCCCTGGGCCTGAGCCAGCCGGTCGGGGTCGGTTTCCGACCCGGTGACATGCCATCCGCGTTCACGCAGGGCCATGGCCAGACTGCAGCCGATGAGGCCCAGGCCCACCACGTTGGCCCGGCGGGGCGCGTTCATCGGTCGTCCCCTTCGACCGTCGCAACCAGATCGGGCCTGAGAACCCGGGCCCCGTGAAGGTAGACGTGAACCATCTCATCCTTGGCCCGGTCCGAGTGGGCGTGCATCATCACCCGGACACAGAGCCCCAACGACCCGGGAATCTCCATCTCACGGGCGCACATGACCGGGGTGTCGGAAAGGCCCAGGGTCCGGGCCGCGGCGGCGGGGAATCCGGCTCGGATGTCGGAGGTGGCGGTGAAGAGGATGCTGATCAGGTCGGCGGCCACCAGGGCGTTGGATGACATCATCTGCGACACCAGGGTCGGGACCCGCTCGTTGAGCTGTTCGATGGTGTCCTCGTCGAGGGTGGTCGCCCCCCTTATGGCCCTGACCTGTGTCACGGGAGGGCATCGTATCCAACGCCGGGGTCGGTACCCCCAGTGGATTCACCCGGTGCGCTCAGCGGTGCTCCCGCCGGGGAGGACGCCGTCGCCGCGTACAGTGCCGCCACCTCGGCGGGGGTCAGATCCCGCCACTCACCCGGCTTCAGACGGGGATCGACGAGGGGTCCGATACGCGTTCTCACCAGCCGGGTGACGGGGTGACCCACGGCGGCGCACATTCTGCGGACCTGACGATTGCGTCCCTCGTGAATCACCAGGCGCACCAGCCCCTCCCCCGGTGACGACGCCCGGGCGGGAGCGGTGAGACCGTCGTCGAGACGAACACCCTGACGCAGCGTCCTCAGGGCGGCCGGTCGGGGGTTGCCCTCGACCTGGGCCAGGTACTCCTTGTCGACCCCGAATGAAGGGTGGGTCAGGCGGTGCACGAGCTCCCCGTCATTGGTCAGTAGCAGCAGGCCCTCGGTGTCCATGTCGAGTCGGCCGACAGGTACCACCCGGGGCTCACCGGGCACCAGGTCGATGACCTTGGCACGGCCCTGGGGATCGTCGGCGGTGGTGACCACCCCCGAAGGCTTGTTGAGCAGTCGGTACACGAGTCCGGGCGCCACGGGCACGGGCACCCCGTCCACGGTGATCCTGGCATCGGAGATGTCGACCCTCTGACCCAGGTGGGCGGGTTCGCCGTCGACCCGGATCCGACCCTGACGGATCATGTCCTCCACCGCCCGCCGGCTGGCGACACCCGCCCGGGCCAGGACCTTCTGGAGTCTCTCCCCCTGCGCGTCGGGCCGGCTCAGGAGGAACTGCTCCCCGACTCGATCCCGGGATCGCCCCATGGGGACGGGGGTTCGTCGGACCGTGCCCCCGACTCGGGTTCCATTCCCGGATCCACCGCGGACGGAAACGGCGACGAGGACGGTGACGGTGACGGTGACGGTGACGGTGACGAAGGCGTAGACGGAAACGAAGGCGTAGACGGTGACGTGGACGGCTGCACGTCAGGCCGTTCCACCGCCTCGGGCTCTATCCCTCTGGAGGTGGCCTCCCTCATGGCGGTCTGCTCCGCGGGGGTACGCAGTCCCCGTTCGAGAGCCTCCATGGTCGCTGATCCCGGTACGAAGTCGCCCAGCGGTGGTAGATCCTCCAACCCTCCCAGACCCAGGCGTTCGAGGAAGGCCTCCGTCGTTCCCAGCAGCACCGCCTGCCCCGGTCCGGGATCACGTCCGACCTCGGTCACATAGCCCCTCTGGAGCAGACTCCTGATCACACCGTCGGCGTTGACTCCTCGGATGGCCGCCACCTGGGCCCGGGAGACAGGTTGCTTGTAGGCGATGATCGACAGTGTCTCCAGCGCCGCCGAGGAGAGCCGCGAAGACTGGCCCTCCAGCACGAAACGTTCGACATAGGGGGCCTGCTCGGGCCGGGTCTCGAAGCGGTACCCACCGGCCACCCGGGCCACGGTGAATCCGCGGCCGGCGGCTTCGAGTTCCTCCCCCAGGG
>DRKF01000313.1 GCA_011051915.1 Acidimicrobiales bacterium
ACCACGGAGACCACCGTGGCCTCCGGACCGAGAGAACTCTCCGCCGCCGAGATGGAGGCGGCCAGCGATATCTACTTCAACCGCTGCGCCGGTTGCCACGGCACGCTGCGGGCCGGGGCGACCGGACCCAACATCCAGCCCGAGAACACCCTGGAGAAGGGCACCGAAGCCCTGGAGACGATCATCACCCACGGCCTTCCCGGAGGGATGCCGGCCTGGGGTGACTCCGGAGTGCTCAGCCCCGAGGACATCGAGCTGATGGCGAACTTCGTGCAGCTCCCCCCGCCCGAGCCTCCCCAGCGTCCCCTGGCCGACATCCAGGAGAGCTGGAACCTCATGGTTCCCGTCGCCGACCGTCCCACCGAACCCCAGACCGACCGCAACTGGGAGAACTACATGGGAGTCGTGCTGCGTGACGCAGGAAAGGTGGCGATCATCGACGGCGACACCCGCGAACAACTCGCCGAGCTGAGCGTCGGGTTCGCGGCCCACATATTCCGGTCCTCGGCCACCGGTCGCTACTTCGTGGTGGTCGGACGTGACGGCTTCGTCACCCTGATCGACCTCTGGACCGAGACGCCGACGGTCGTGGCCCAGGTTCAGGGATGCTTCGATGCCCGCTCGGTGGAGTCCTCCAAGTTCGAGGGCTTCGAGGACAAGTACATCGTCGAGGGCTGCTACTGGCCCCCGCAGTACATCGTCTACGACGGGCTGACCCTGGAACCCCTGACGGTCCAGAGCGTGCTCACCGACGACATCGAGGGGAACCCCCTCGACGAGGTCCGGGTGGCGGGGATCATCGCCTCACACACCGATCCGGTCTGGATCCTGGGCCTCAAGGAGTCGGGCTACGTGGCAGTGGTCGACTACTCCATGGACGGCTTCCCGATCCGCGACAAGATCGCCTCGGCCAAGTTCCTCCACGACGGCGGTTGGGACTCCACCCAGCGCTACTTCATGCTGGCGGCCAATGCCGCGGACAAGATCGTCGTGATCGACATGGAGGAGTTGAAGCTCGAGGCCATAGTGGACGTGGGCAAGACTCCCCACCCGGGCCGCGGCGCCAACTGGGTCGATCCGAAGTTCGGACCCGTGTGGGCCACGGTCTACCTGGGCGAAGGCAAGCTGACCCTGATCGGCACCGATCCAGTCAACTATCCCGAGTACGCCTGGAAGGTCGTCCGGGACGTGGAACTGCCCGGAACCGGCAGCCTCTTCGTCAAGACCCACCCCAATTCGAAGTGGGTCTGGGTCGACACCCCGCTCTCCAACGAGGAGGACGCCACCCGCCAGGTGTGCGTCTACAGCAAGGAGAAGGGTGAGCTCGAGAAGTGCTGGCAGGTCAGTGACCGGGGCCGGGTCGTGCACTTCGAGTACAACGAGGCCGGTGACGAGGTCTGGACATCGGTCTGGGACAGCGACGGCGAGTTGGTCATCTACGACGACGCCACCCTCGAGGAGAAGGAGCGCATCACCGGGCTCCGGACCCCGACCGGCAAGTTCAACGTGTTCAACACCGCCAACGACATCTACTGATCCCGCCCGGCGGAGCCGGTAGACGCGAACCAGGACCGGGGCCCCATCACGGGCCCCGGTCCCGCGTCGGGAGGACGGGCCTCACCGGTCCGTGGGAGAATCCACACCCAGCACCCGAAAGCCGATTGCAGCATGAGCGACACCTCCTCGATAACTGAGTACATGACCGCCCAGCACAAGGAGTGCGACCGCCTCCTGGCCCGGGCCGAGCATGCCGCCGCCGCCGGCGACTGGGATACGGCCCGGGCGGAGTTCGAGGCCTTCGACGCCCTCACCCGCCTGCACCTCCGCCGGGAGGAGGAGATCCTGTTCCCCGCATTCGAGGAGCGGACAGGAATGACGACCGGCCCCACCGCGGTCATGAGGATGGAACACGAACAGATGAGGGCGGTCCTCGACGACATGGCCGCAGCGGTCCGGAATCGGGACTCCGACACCTATCTGGGTGAATCGGAGACCTCGATGATCCTCACCCAGCAGCACAACATGAAGGAGGAGCAGATCCTCTACGGCATGAGCGACCAGGTCCTCGGCGATCTGGCGGCCGAACTCGTGAGCCGGATGGACGAGGCCTGAGCAGTTGACACCGGCGATCCCGAAGCGGTCCTGATGCTGCCGGGGGGCGGGAATCTCCGCTACGACCGGATGCCACCCCTGTGGGTGCCTCTGAGGGCGTTCCTGGTGGCCCCGTTCCTGGGGGCCACCGCCGGGGTGGTTCTGGCCTCGGCCGGGTCGAGGACCATGGACAACCGTTTCACCGGTGAGCTACTGGGCGGGCTGCACCTGCTGACCCTGGGATTCCTGACCCTGGTGATGGTCGGGGCAATAGTCCAGGTCCTACCGGTGGTCACGGGTATGAACGTTCCGTTCACAGCACTGGTGGGACCCCTGACGCAGGCCGGCCTGGTCCTCGGCGTACCGGCGATGGCCTGGGGATTGGCCCAGGGCTCCGGACCCGCCGCCGGGGTGGGAGCGGTCGTGCTGGGAACCGGACTCGGTATCTTCACCGCGTCGGTGCTGGTCGGGGCGTGGGGAGCTCGTCGCAACGTCACCGGGCGGGCCATGGCCCTGGCGGTGGTGTCACTGGTTGTGGTGGCCGGCCTGGGTGTGTCGTTCCTGGCCGGACACGCAGGTTGGGGTCCGCTGCGCCGGGATCTGACCGATGTGCATCTCGGGTGGGCCCTGGCCGGGTGGATCGCCCTGCTGGTGATCGGGGTCTCGTTCCAGGTGGTTCCCATGTTCCAGGTGACTCCGGCCTACCCGCGTCTGATGCAGGAGATCCTCCCGGCGGCGTTGTTCGCATCACTGGTGCTCTGGACCGTGGGCCGCATCCAGAGCGTCGGCCCGATCGCCGATCTGGGGGTCCTGCTGGTGTGCGCACTGCTGACCGGTTACGGCGGCACGACCCTCTGGCTCCAGGCCCACCGCCGACGCAAGCTGCGGGACGTCACCACAGACTGCTGGCGGGTGGGCATGGTCTCCCTGGTGGTCGCCTCCCTCATGGTCGCGGCGGGGACCGTGGGCCTGCTCGATCTGGGGGAGACCCGGATGTCGATCACCTTCGGGCTGGTGGCCGTGTTCGGCTTCGGTGTCTCGGTGGTCACCGGAATGCTCTACAAGATCGTGCCCTTCCTTTCCTGGCTGCACCTGCAGAACCTCCTGACGGAGAGCCACCTGATGGGCCAGGTCAAGATCCGGAACATGAGACAGCTCCTGCCGGTGACCGGACCCCAGAACCAGTTCGTGGCCCATCTTGTGGCCTACGCCATGCTCGTGGCTGCTCCCTGGCTGGCCGCCGATCTCGGCGGATGGGTCAGGTGGGCGGGGGTGGCTCTGATCGTGGATCTCTCCTGGCTGGGATTCGAACTCCTGGGAGTGGTCTCCCGCCACGGCGAGGACCGGGCCCTCATCGAGAATCACCTGAGGACCTGAGCGCACCGCCTCCGCGCCACTTCACAACCCGCCCGTACGCTCCGGACGGACACGGTGTCGCCTCGGGTGTGGGCGACTGGAGGCCGTGAGCCTTCGAGGTCAGGCCGAAGACGACTGGGTTCTCAGCTCCAGGCGCCGGATGAGCATCCTCAGCGAGGAATCCGGCGTCACACCCATTTCGGCCAGAGCCGCCTTGGCGGCATCGATCCCCCGGGCCGCCTCTCTCACATCCCCTTCGTTGAGGTCTGCCGCGATGGCCACGTACCGGGCCTGCATCTCGAAGGGACTCGTCTCCAGGATGCGCCGGGCGAGGGACCGGGCCCGGTCACCCGAGCCCTCGCTGAGAAACCATTCGGCCAGCCGTACGGCCTCACGGAGTATGCGGCTCTCCAGCGCCAGCACCTCGGGGAACACGGCGGGCAGATCCCTCAGCTCCACCAGTGGCTGCCCTCTCCACAGCTCGATCGCCCGACCACGGAGTTCCGCCGCCCGGCGGATCCGACCGCGGTGGTGCAGGGAGCGAGCTTCATCGAGCAGGAGTTCCAGGTCCCACAGGTCGACCCGGACGTGCCTTCCCGGGTGCAGTACCAGCGATGACCCGTCGTCCCGAATGGTGAAGGACTTCTCACCGGCTCGACGGCCCGGCTCGGTCAGATCCCGGAGATAGCTCAGCGTGACCCTCAGGTTGTTGGCAGACTTCTCCCGGTCCACTCCGGGCCACAGGATCTCCATCACCTGGGACCGCTCGACTCGTCGCCGCAGGACCAGCAGGCCCAGGAGCTGTTGAACCCTCTTCCGGCCGATCGCCCCGGTTCGGCCCGGTGTTCCGACCTCCATCCGTCCCAGGACCCTGATCTCCAGAGGGTCCGCCGGTGGGACCGGAAGGCGACGAAGGAGCGTGCGGGCCCCCGAACGTGCCGGCTCCGAACCCTCCGTGGCGAGCCGCCGAAGCTCGCAGCGCACCGCCGATCCGGCTGTTCGTTGGACAGCGGCGAGGAACTCGGCCAGCTCGAGGCCCGCCTCCTCGTCATGTGAACACAGGGCCGCCGCCACCTCCACGGACCAGGGCAGAGGAAGACATGCCAGCACCTGGCCCGGCCCGCGGTAGGCGGACCAGTCATCGACCCGCCCATTCCTGATGGCAACGACCAGGCGACCGAGGTCGAGGCGAACCCGCTGCAGAGGCCCGAGTTCGTTCTCCAGCGGGTCGAACCAGCGTCTCACCGACCGAGACAGCACATAGCCGTAGCTCAGGTACAGCGCCAGTGCCTCTGTGGCATCGGGCCCCTCACCCACTCTCGCCAGGAGGACATCCAGGTCGTGAGCCGCCCCGGCCTCATCCCCACGGACGATTCGGGCGGCGATCGTGGGCATGGCGGCGAACACCTGGTACCGGATCCGCAGGTTCTCCTCGTCCTGGCCGATCGTCACGGGTGCGGGCTCCACGCCGAGTGCGGCGTCGATCATGCCCGAGGCCGACTCCACCCGGATGTCGCCGATCCGGTGACCGCTCCGGGGAGCCCTGATCTTCGGATACCGGGCCAGGATGTCGTTGGGGTCTCCGTTATGGAATCTGGCCACCGCGACCGAGAATCGATTTCGCTCGACCGGGACCAGATCGGCCAGCCGTTCGCAGCTCCTCACCAGGACGTCTCCGTCCCCGAGGCCGAGCGCCAATGACATCCGGTACCGCAGTATTCGTTCCATCTGCCCGTTCGGGAGCCGCAGGTTCAGCAGGGACCGGGTCTGCTCCAGGGCCCCTCTCAGATCACCTTCCAGCTCGCTCATCACCGCCCGTCCGGTGATGGTGACGGGGTTGTCCCCAGGGGGGTTGAACCTCAGCTCCCAGTCGATCAACTTCGAGATCACCCGCAGATCTCGCCGGGCCCAGGCGGCGATGAGGCACTCGTAGGCAGCCAGATTGACGAACTCGGAATCCTCGGTCCTCAATCCCTCCCGAAGAGCCCTCATGAGGAGATCCGATCCCCTCGTCTCGTTGCCCCGGAGGCGTTCGACGATTCCCTCCAGGAAGATGATCTCGGGCTCGTCCCCACCCCCCGGACCCAGCAGGGACAGCCACTGCTCCCCCGGTTCCGCCGTGTGCAGCACCTCTCCCCACCGGATGGCGTTCCGCAACGCCTCCAGAGCCGTGTCCCGGAACCCGTGCCGGACGGCCAGGCGGATGCATTCGTCGTGGCGGCCCTCGTCGCCCAATCGACGGCTGACGGTCCTCAGCAACGAGGCGAGACGATCGCGGTCGACCATGGTGTCGATGACCTCTCTCCAGAGGTCATGGACCCACAACCGCCCTTCGGAATCGATCGCGGTCAGGGGTAGGCGCGTCGATATCTCCGCCTCGGGCGGCTCGATTCCGATCTCGTCGAACAGCTCCCGGTCGGCGGTCCCGGCCAGTGCGGCCACGGTGATCAGTTCCCGATCTCTCTCACTCATCTGGGCCACCACCTGATCCAGCAGTCGATCGGGGGCCGGGGTGCCGCCGGCGGCGAGGGCCACCGCGGCCATGGCCGGCCACTTCCGAAGCTCGATGGAGTGGTCGGCCGACGATCTCTCGTCGCATCCACTCACCATGACCAGTTCCCGGAACTCCTCGACGGTGAACCCCAGCTCGGCGGGGCCCAAGACCTCGACCTCACCGACTCCCGGCGGTCGCGCCGGCTCGAGACCGCCGACCGGCCTACCCGACAGCACCAGATGGGCGTTCGCCGGCAGGTCGGAGGCCAGAACCGACAACAGCGTCCGGAACGATGATTCACGAGCCGGCGGACCCGACAGCAACAGGTGGACATCATCGAGAATGAGGGTGACCGCGTCGGGTGACCACGTGGCCAGGTACTCGGCGACGACCCGGCCCAGGAGCGCCGGCCGGATGAGGGGCTCGATCTCGGGCGCAGGGGGACCACCCGACCCGGCAGCGGCCGCCAGGATCTCGCGGGCGAGAGCGCCGACATCGACCATGGCCCGTCGACAGTCGACGACCAGATCTATTCCGGTGGGATCGCTTCGGTTGTCCTCCACCGCCTGAGCGATGGCGATCGATTTTCCGAACCCCCCCGGGGCCTCGACGAGCATGACCGGCACGACCCACCGCCGAGCCAGGCGGTCGACCATCCTCTGACGGACGATGACCCTCGGCACCGAGCCGGGGCGCGGACCCCCCGGCACGTGTCGATCAGCCAGTCGGTTCGGTTCGGCCATGGTCAATGGACCTCAGCTCTCCGACTGTGGTCCGTCGCCCCTTCCCGTCGTTCGAGTAGCCGAGAATCTACCGGCGAACGTGGTCTCACCGGGACCGAGAGTCCAGTAGGCCGGTCCGCCCCGACAGGCCGACCCGCTCACCCGAAGGACAGGCTCCACGGCGATTCGAGCAGTCGCACCAGCAGGGCTGTCAGCTCGTCCCGCTCCTGTTCCCCGAGGTTGGCGACCAGCCTGCGGTTCACCTCCTCGACCCCCGGGGTCGCCTCCCGGAGGATCTCCCGGCCGCGGGGCCCCAGGGACAGCAACGACCTGCGGCCGTCTACGGGGTCTCGCCTCCGACGTACCCAGTCCCGTTCGACCAGCCTGTTGACCATCTCCGCCAGCGAGGACCGGTCCAGTGCGGCGAGTTCGCCCACCCGTCCCTGGGGAATGTCGGACTCCTCGGCCAGCACCCGGAGCACGGCGTACTGGGGACTGGTGATCCCTCCCGCCACCGACTCGGCCCACAGGGAAGCATGCAGTTGCTGAGCCCGACGCAGCAGATGTCCGACCATGTTCCGGAGATCCCCGTGAGGCTGGTCCCCGGCGCCGGTGTCGGGGCGACTGCTGGTTGACGGGCTCATCCCTGTGATCCTAGTTTGCTCCGTATACGGACGAATGGTTCGGGGGCTCACCTCCGGGGAGGACACGACCTGTGGCCGACGAGGGCGACAACATCGAAACCGACGAGATGCTGACCGGGGATGAGTACCTGGCCGGTCTCGACGACGGTCGTGAGGTCTGGTACGACGGCGAAAGGGTCGGGAACGTGGCCACCCATCCCGCCTTCGCCGGTGCCGCCCGAACCCTGGCCGGGCTCTACGACGCCCTCCACGATCCCGCCACCTCCGACGCCCTGACCTTCGTGGACCGGTTCGGTCATCGCACCCACCGCTTCTTCGCCCCCTCCTACAGCGCGGCTGATCTGGCCGCCAGTCGTGACGCCATCGAGGTGTGGCAGAGGATGACCTACGGTTGGATGGGACGCACGCCCGACTACAAGGCCGCCTTCATGGCCCAGCTGGCCGAGGGCCACGACTTCTACGGCGACTACGGAGACAACGCCCTCGCCTGGTACCACAAGTCCGCTTCCCGGGTCCTGTTCCTCAACCACGTGCTGATCGACCCGCCCGTCGACCGATCGGCCCACCGGGTCGACGTCCGAGACGTGTTCGTCTCCCTCGACAACTCCGACGACAACGGAATCTACGTGTCGGGGGCCAAGATGGTCGCCACCGGGTCGGCTCTGACCCACGCCACCTTCGTGGCCATGAACAGCGGCGTCGCCGCCCGCATGGAGCCCGGTCGCGACGACGACATGGCCCTCGTCTTCATCGTGGACATGGACGCCCCCGGCGTGAAGCTGATCTGCCGACCCTCATATGAGGCCCGGGCCGAGAGCCCCTTCGAGGCTCCCCTGGCCAGTCGTTTCGACGAGAACGACGCGGTGCTGGTGTTCGAGAACACCTTCGTCCCCTGGGAGAACGTGCTGGTCTACCGCGACGTGGAGACCGCCAAGGGCTTCTACGCCAACTCGGGTTTCTACAACCGCTACAACCTCCACTCCCTCACCCGGCTCGCGGTGAAGCTGCAGTTCGTCGCCGGTCTCATGATCGAGGGTACCCGGGCGTCGGGGACCGACTCCTTCCGCGGCGTCCAGGTCGCCACCGGGGAGATCGTGGCCATGATGGAAACGGTGTGGTCCCTCACCACGGCCATGATCTCCGATCCCGAGCCGAGCATCGGGGGTACGGTCGTGCCCCGGCTGCAGACCGCGGCGGCGGCCCGTCTCTACTCCACCAACGCCTGGGACCGGGTCCGGGCGATCTTCGAGTCGTACCTGGCCGGAGCCCCCATCTACACGGTTTCCAGCCCCAAGGACCTCCTGAACCCCGAGCTGCGGCCGACCATAGACCGCTACTACCGCGGCACCGGTGTCGACGCCGAGCAGCGGATCAAGCTGTTCAAGCTCATCTGGGACGCCCTCTACAGCGAATTCGCCGGGCGCTCCGCTCTCTATGAGCGGAATTTCGCCGGGAACCAGGAACAGCAGCGCCTCGACGCCCTGCGGTGGGCCACCCAGCGGGGCGATGTCGACCGCTGGTGCGCCATGGTGGCGGACTGCATGGCCGACTACGACCTCGAGGGGTGGGTCAACCGCTGAGTCGAACCACCGGGTCAGATCCGCTCGACGAGAGTGCCGGTCCCCAGCCCACCGCCGCAGCACATGGCGATCACCCCGTAGCGACCACCGGTGCGCTCCAGTTCGTGAACGACCTTGGTGGTGAGAAAGGAGCCGGTGGCGCCGAGGGGGTGACCCAGGGCGATGGCTCCGCCGTTGGGATTCACCTTGTCCATGTCCACCCCGAGGGTCTTGGCCCAGGCCAGCACCACCGAGGCGAAGGCCTCGTTGACCTCGAAGATGTCGATGTCGTCCACGGTCAGCCCCTCCCGCTCGAGGACCTTTCGGGTGGCGGGAATGGGCCCCTCCAGCATCAGTACCGGGTCGCATCCCACCAGAGCGGTCTGCCGGACCCGGGCCCTGGGGGTGCACCCGAGCTCCTCCGCCCTGTCGCGACTCATCAACAGCACGGCACTGGCCCCATCGGCGATCTGGGACGCTGAACCGGCCGTGTGGATCCCCTCCGGCAGAACGGGATTGAGTCCGGCCAGGGCCTCCAGGCTGGTGTCGCGGGGAACCTCGTCGCGGGTGACGGTGACCGTCTCACCCGTCTTGTTCCCCTGTTCGTCGAGGACCGGCGCCTCCACCGGGACGATCTGGGTCTCGAAACGGCCCTCGGCGATCGCTCGGGCCGCCAGTTCCTGGGACCTCAACCCGAGCCCGTCGGTGTCGGACCGGTCGATGCCGTACTTGGCGGCGACCCGCTCGGCCCCCTCGAACTGGCTGGTGAACTCGTAGTGCCCGAAGTAGCTGCGGGACACCGGCTTGCCGAGGCCCGCCTTCGCCCCGGCGTAGGCATCGCTCCCGATGGGCACCGTGCTCATGTTCTCCACCCCGCACGCCAGCACCACGTCCTCCGCACCCGAGGCGATGAGGCTGTAGCCCAGGTTCACGGCCTGCTGGGAGGAACCGCACTGGGCATCCACGGTGGTGGCGGCCACATCGGGATCGCCCCCGTGGCTCAGCCAGGCGGTCCGGGTGATGTTCATGGCCTGTGCCCCGATCTTGTTGATGCAGCCACCCACCACCTGACCCACGTCGGACGAAGCGACACCGGCCCGGGCCAGGGATTCCATCATGACCGGGCCCAGGATGTCGGCGGGGTGGGCGGCGGCCAGCGAGCCCTTCTTCCGCCCGATCGGCGAACGGCACGAATCGACGATGACGACATCAACCATGGAAACCCCCGGGGTCCGAAGTACTTCGGTACACGCTGGCAGGTCGCCGGTGCCCGGACCAATCCCGATGACACGCCGAACCCGGCTCGTCCACCGGTCGCCGGCGGTGTAACCCACTCCAACCCGCCACGTCTGGACCGAGGAATCGCACCATCAAGAACCTGGGAGCAACCGATGTCAGATCAGCAGAACGAGTCATCCGGCCCTACCGAGGACGACCTCGAGGTGGGCCCCAACGACCTCATGGTCATTGTTCAGAAGGGGGCCGACTACGTTCCTTCCGAACGCCTGGAGAAGGCCCTCGAGGAACTTTCGGAGGCCCTGCAGTCGGAGGAGACGGCAGAGGTCGCCGGATACGGATTCGAACCCCAGATGAGCCTCAAGGGCGGTCTGGCTCCGGGGCAGGACGCCCTGGCCCTGGGTTGTATCCGCGTGGGCTGCCTGCGAGGCGGTGGTGGCGGCACCTCCAGCGGCTGCACCGGTGACGG